>DASRYD010000193.1:0-33019 GCA_035653955.1 Pseudoxanthomonas sp. | reverse complement strand
TGCAGCCGGCGGCGAGCACCGGACCGCCTGCTTCGAGCAAGGCGCCGACCACGCCCGAGCCGACTGTCCCACTGGCGCCCAGTACTAGTGTTGCCGGATTCAATATCCCGCTCATGGGATTTTAATTCCTGCATCCGGGATAATTGCAGCGGCAATCAAATTCGGGAGCCGATTTTTACCGACACGCAGGCCACCACCGACCTGCTGTCGACGGGGCGCGAGCAAATCGCGCAGGCGTGTCCGCGACGGCGTTTTCCCGATAGAAATCGTAGTGAAATCGCCATTCTGCGCCGGTTTCTCGGCGGCTTCGAATGCGGCTTTCATCAAGTCGCTGAGCATTTGGCGTCTCCGGTGGGTGGAACCTGGACGCAAAGTTACGCCTGCAATCAGGACTTGATTAGTCTGTGTTTAGGGGAATAATCATCCCGCAAGCGGTCCAATCCCTCTCCCAAGGAATTCCCATGAGTCACGACCTCAACGACACCCTGATCTTCGTCAAGGTGGTCGAGCACGGCAGCTTCATCTCCGCGGCCAAATCGCTGCGCCTGCCCAAGACGACGGTCAGCCGCAAGGTGCAGGAACTGGAAGCGCGCCTGGGCGCGCAGCTGCTGCACCGGACCACGCGCAAGCTGGGCCTGACCGAAGCCGGCAACATCTATTTCGAGCATTGCCAGCGCATCGCCCAGGCGCTGGGCGAAGCCGAGAGCGCGGTCGGCCAGTTGCAGAGCGGTCCGCGCGGCTGGCTGCGTTTCACCGCGCCCTATTCCATCGGCATCGACAAGATCGCGCCGCTGTTGGGCGAATTCCACGCGCGCCATCCCGAAGTACGGGTCGAGATGCTGCTCAGCAACGAACCGCTGGACCTGATCGACAAGGAAATCGACGTCGCCCTGCGCGGCGGTTCCCTGCCCGACTCCAACCTGATCGCGCGCAAGCTGGCCACCTTCGGCAGCCAGGTCTATGCCAGCAGCAGTTACATCGCCCGCCACGGCGAGCCGCTGCATCCGGACGATCTGCGCCACCATCGCAGCCTGGCGATGTCGAAGTACCGCCGGGGCAACAGCTACTACTGGACGTTGAGCAACGGCTCGGGCGAAGCCGAATTCCAAGTCAGCCCGGTGCTGGTCGCCAACGATCCCGGCGCGCTGAAGGGCGCATTGCTGTGCGGCGAAGGCCTGATGCTCGGCGCGGACGTGATGGTCAAGCCGTTCATCGAGCAGGGGCTGGTGCAACGTGTCCTGGCCGGCTGGACCGGCCCCACCTGGGATTTCAACGCCGTGTTCCCGCGCGGACAGGGCCAGTCGCCGAAGGTGCGTGCGTTCATCGATTTCCTGGTCGAACGGCTGAACTTCGAGATCGACTACATGCAGGCGCACTGCCCGGTGTTCCTGGCCCAGCAGCAGGCGCGCGACGCGGCAGCGGCCGGCCTGCGCATCGTCGAAGCCGCGCTGGCCTGATTCCACGCGCTGCGCGGCGTGGAAAGAAAAACCCCGGCGATGCCGGGGTTTTTCGTGGTCGGAACGAACGCCGCGGTCAGTGGCCGCCGCTGCCGGAAGCCAGCTTGTCCAGATCGATGCCCTGCCGACGCAAGGTCCGCGTGGCTGCGACCGCGTAGAAAGCGAGATAGGCGAAACAGGCCACGCCGACCCAGTAGCTGGCGTGGATGCCGACGATATCGGCGACCCAGCCCTGGAACAGGCTGACGAAGCCGCCGCCGCAGATCATCATGATCAGGAAGCTGGAACCTTCGTTGGTGTTCTTGCCCAGGCCGGCGATGGCCAGGGTGAAGATGCACGGCCACATCACGCTGCAGAACAGGCCCACCGAAGTGAAGGCGAAGGTGCTGACCATGCCGTTGGTGGCCATGCCCAGCAGCAGCGCGGCGATGCCGCACACGGCGAAGTACAGCAACATGCGCGCGGGGTTGCCGCGGCTCAGCAACGCCGCCGCGATCATCACCAGGATCACCGGCGCATAGATCAGGAACGGCTTGATGTCGTGCTGGGCGATGGCGTTGACCGCGAGGAACACGCCGAAGGCGAGGAACGGCAGGATGAAGGTCAGCAAGCCCTTCATGGAAGCGCCCACGTCGAACGCACCGGCCGCGCCGGACCAGCGCCCAATCATCAGGCTGGCCCAGTACAACGAGATGTACGGCGCGATGTGCGCGGTCTGCATGCCGAGGTCTTTCTCGAGGTAAGCCGGCAGGTTCGCCGCCGTCGACACTTCCACGCCGACATAGACGAAGATGGCCAGCATGCCCAGCACCAGCTGCGGGTAGCGGAACGCGGCGAACGCGGAGTCGGCGTGGATCAGCTTGCCGCTGTCGCCCGCCTCTTCCGCGGCCAGGTGCTCAAGGTCGATGTGGTTGGGCACCGAGGAGAAATACAGGAACACCGCAACCAGGATGAACACCGCGCCCAGCACCAGGTACGGCGTCTTCACGCTTTCGATGCTGGCCGTGGTGCCGCCCGCGGCCACGCTGCCGAAGATCGCGATGCTGACGATCAACGGGCCGATGGTGGTGCCGAAATTGTTGATGCCGCCTGCCATGGTCAGGCGCTGCGCCCCGGTGCTCGGGTCGCCCATCACGATGGCCAGCGGATTCGCCGCGATCTGCTGCAGCGAAAAGCCCAGTGCGACGATGAACAGGCCCGACAGCATCAGCGCGAACGAGCCGGCGTTCGCCGCCGGAAAGAACAGCAAGGTGCCCAGCGCCGAGATCACCAGGCCCAGGCAGATGCCGTTCTTGTAGCCGATGCGGTTGAGCACGTCGATCTTGATCGCCTTCGACACGAAGAAATAGATCAGCGAACCGACGGTGTACGCGACGTAGAAAGCCACCGAGACCAGCTGGCTTTGCCACTGTTTGAGATCGAAAGCCTGCTTGAATACAGGGATCAGGATGTCGTTGCTGGCGGCGACGAAACCCCAGAAGAAGAACACCGTGATCAAAACCAGGAACTGCGACCATCGGGTCGTTTGCTTGTTCATGCCCTACCCCTCTCCTGGGTTGCCTGTGCGGGTATCAATGGAATCGGGCGACGGATTTTCCGCCGCCCGGTTCGGCTCATTATTGCGCGGGGCATTTGAGCACATCCGCTTCGCCGGCGGTACCCGACACGACGCGGATCCTGGTGAACGCCGCGGAGAACGGCGCATCGGCTTCGATCGAGAACGGCGCGTCGACGACGGCCAGATCGGCGCCCTTCGCCGCGAAGCAGGCCAGGGGCGCCTTGATCGTGTGCTTCTCGCCAAGCCTGAAGCCGGCCAGCGCCGGACCGAGATCGATCGTGCCGCCGCATTCCTTGCCGCAGCCCATCCCGAGCAAAACCGGCGTTTTTGCCGGGGATTTCACCACCACATCGAACTGCAGCGTGGCGCCTGCAGCGGCCATCGCGGTCAGGTTGTTGCGTGCGACCGTGTTGCGGGCGAAGAAACGCGCGGCCCGCAGCCAGGTCACCTCCTTCGCATCCTGCTGGGTGTTGACCTGCACCGTGCCGATGCGCAGCGCCGGCTTGGCTTCGGGCCACTCACTGGTCTTGTTTAGGTCTCCTCCCACGGCGCGCTCCTGCCCGTCCGCCGACAACTGCAGCGCGAACGGCGCCATATCGGACAGGTTGAAGATCGCCAGCATGGTCGAGTCGCCGCAAGCTTGCGCCTTGTCCAACGGCAACTGCGCGACGCTGCCCGCGCTCGCATAACCGAGGCCGTAGCCGGGCTTGAACAACGCCGGTTTGTTCGGCGCCGGGCATGCCAGGTTCGGCCACGGGAAGGTCAGGCGGCCGCGGAAGTCGTGTGCGGGCTTGCCATCCGCACCAGCGACCAGCACGTCGGCGACGCCCTTGCCCTCGGTGCCGGGCAGCCATGCCGCGACGAACGCGCTGGACAGGTTCAGCAGGTCGTTGGCGTATAGCGGGCGCCCCGACAGGAACACGGTGACCACCGGCTTGCCGGTCTTCGCCGCGGCCTGCAGGGTGGCGAGATCTTCGGGGAAACGACGGCTGTGCGCGACGGTGTCGGACGGCACGATGTCGCCCATCATTTCCGCGTACGGGGTTTCGCCGATCACCGCGACCACCGCGTCGAACTTCGAGGCATCGACGCCATCGACATTGTCGCGCAGGGTCACGTTGCCTTCGCCCAGGGCTTCGCGGAAGCCTGCGACGATGCTGTCGGCATTCGGATAATCGGCGTTGCCGTTGTCGGTACCCTGCCAGGTCAGCGACCAGCCGCCGGCCTGGTTCGGCAGGCTGTCGGCGCCCTTGCCGACCACCAGCACGCGCTGGCCGCGCTTCAGCGGCAACGCCCCGCCTTCGTTCTTCAGCAGCACCAGCGATTCGCGTACCGCGCGGCGCGCCAGATCGCGATGTTGCAGGGCCGAATCCTTGCCCGCGTACTCGCTGTCGGACGGCTTGTGCTCGAACAGCCCCGCGCGCAGCTTGACCCGCAGGATGCGGGCGACCGCGTCGTCGATGCGCGACATCGGGATCTCGCCGCTTTCCACCTGTTTGGTCGTGTTGGCGATGAATGCCTTCCAGTCGTCGGGCACCATCACCATGTCGATGCCGGCGTTGATCGCCTTCGCGCAGCTGGCGTTGCTGCAACCCGGCACCTGACCGATGCCGTTCCAGTCGGACACGACGAAACCGTCGAAGCCCATCTTTTCCTTCAGTGCTTCGGTCAGCAGCGCCTTGGCGCCATGCATCTTGCCGTAATCGACCTTGGCGGCGACGTCGTCCCAACTGTTGTACGAGGCCATCACCGTCTGTACGCCGGCGGCGAGCGCGCCGTAGTAGCCCTGGCCATGCACGTTGACCATGGTCGCCTTGTCGACGATCGCGTTGCCCTGGTCCTTGCCCTGGTCGGTGGCGCCGTCGCCGATGAAATGCTTGGCCGTGGCCACCACGGTGCCGTCGCCGCGCAGAGCCTGCCCCGGACTCGATCCGGGGTCGCCCTGCAAGCCCTTGACGTAGGCCGAGGCGTATTCCTTCACCAACGCCGGGTCGCTGGAGAAACTTTCGTAGCTGCGGCCCCAGCGCGTGTTCTGCGCCACGGCCAGGGTCGGGGCGAACACCCAGCCGATGCCCGTGGCGCGGGTCGATTGCGCGGTGGCTTCGCCGACCTTCTCGATCAGTTCCGCGTCGTGGGCGGCACCGAGACCTACATTGTGCGGGAACAGCGTCGCGCCATAGACGTTGCTGTTGCCGTGGACGGCGTCGATGCCCCAGATGATCGGAATCTTGACCTTGGCGTCGACGCTCGTCGAAGCGTCGTGATAACGGTCGGCCAGCGCCAGCCAGTCCTTCACCGCCGCTTGCTTGTTCATGCCGGGCCACGAGCCGCCGCCGTTCAGCACCGAACCGATGTAGTACTCGCGCACCTGCTCCGGCGTGATCGTCTTGATCTCGGCCTGGGTCATCTGGCCGATCTTCTGCGCCAGCGACATCTCGGACAGCATCTGCTTGATCCGCGCTTCGATCTGCTCGTCTTTGGCGACCGCACTGTCGACATGCGGCCAGTCTTTCAGCGTTTCGGCGGCAGCGCCGTTGCCTACGGACTTCGACTGGTCGGCCGTTACTTTCTGGCCGGTGCAGGACAGGCAGGCCAGAAGACCGGCTCCCAACAAGCTCATGCGGATCGGATTCACTGACTTCTCCATCGCAGGGGCATGGACGTCGCCAGCCCCGGCCCGTATCAGAGTGGAAAGCCCGCGGAAAGCGGAAGTGGATACTTCCGCCGCCGCGGGCCAGTTTGCTGTACAGCGGTTACAGCTTGTAACGGAAGCCCAGCATGTACTGGCGACCGTACTCGGTGTATTCCTCGGGGAAGAACAGGTCCGGATGGGTGCCGGAACTAACTTCGGTGCGGAACGGTTCGTTGTTGACGTTGTTGATCTGAAACAGCAAGGACAACCCGCCCAGCTTGCTGGATTCGGGGAAGTCGTAGCCCAGCTGCAGGTCGACGGTGCGCTCGCTCAGGGTGTAGCGATAGACGCGTTGACCGAACAGGCTGCTGTACTCGCCGCGGTACTTGTCGCGATAGCGCTGGCTGATACGCGCGGAGAAGCCGTGCTTTTCGTAGTACACGGTGGCATTGGCGACGATCTTCGACAGGCCCGGGAAAGTATCGGTGCTGGAGCCCTGGTCGGGACCATCCGGATCGATCGACGAGTCGGTGTACGAAGCGTTCACCAGCAAGCCGAAACCATCCAGAGACGGGCTGATCAGGTCGCCGCCCAGCACCGTGCTGAACTCCACGCCGCGCATGTAGCCGCCGGTGCCATTGGCCGGAGTTGAGAATTTACCCCAATCCGATGGCGGCGGCGCCCCTTCGTAATCGTAGCCGGCGAAATTCCACGGAATTTCCCGGGTGTATACGTACGAATCCAGGTCCTTGTAGAAGCCGGCCAGGGCCACGTAGCTGGCGGTACCGAAATACTTCTCGATCGAGAGGTCGACCGAATTGGCGCGATACGGTTCCAGGGACGGGTTGCCGCCATTGCCGGACCACTCGCGGGGACCCGTGCTGCCATCGGACAAGCTGACGCTCGCATACGCACCCATGTCGTTGATGCGCGGGCGCATCAGCTCCTTGGCCGCACCAAAACGCACGTTCCAGCCATTGCCGAAATCAAACACCAAATTCAGACTGGGCAAGATGTCACCGTATGAAGCGCCATGAGTGCCAGCCACGATCACGTCATCGTCACCGTGCCTCTCAATTACCACGCCCGTTGACGTCTGCTCCGTACGGACGTATTGGACGCCGGCATTGCCGCGCAATCGCACACTGTCGGTAACGTCGATGTCAATGTTGGCCTTGAAGTAAAAGGTCTTTATCTTTTCCTCGGTGGTCGCATCCTTCTGCAGATCATCGTTGGATTCGCTGAGGTGCACGTTGTAGTAACGAGACAGCAATTCGCGCGGATTGAAAGTCAATACATTGCCCATGCCCGCAAAGCCGAGGTTGGTCGGAGTCTGCAGCAGAGACGGATCGACCAAGGTCGGCTCACGATCCGGAAGATCGGCGAAGAACACGTCTGCACGCTTGCTCTTGGTGCGCTTGCTGTAGTTGAAACCCGCATCCCAACTGCGCAGGAAATCCGACGACTCCACCACCTTGGTCACCGATAAGCGTACGGACTTCAACTCGTCTTCCTGCCAGGTGTTTTCCATCTTGCCGTCATGGCCATAGCCTTGAGTGTCGCGCAGGTACACGGCGGAAGGATCGGACAGATCCGGCAGGCCGTAATAGGCATAGCCCGGCGACAACGGAATGCGGAAATCCGCACTCACGCCGCCCAGCATGCCCGCATAGGTTTCCAGTTTCGAGTCATAGACCTTGGCGCGTGAGTAGCTTGCGTCCGCCGTCAACGTCCACGTGTCCAGCTTGAATTCGTTGTTCCAGCCGAACGAATCTAGTTTCGATTCACGCTGATTGTCGTCGTTGCGTACCAGTGGTTGGATACCGCTCAGGGTACCGCTGGTGACCACCGGGGTGCCGTGGTAATCGGTCGTGCCGACGTTGGAATAATCCGCGGCGCCGCCATTCCACCATGGGTCATTGGTCCACATCGCGCCGCGCATCAACTCTGTCTGGTCGAACTTGGAGTGGTACGCGTCGATCACGCTGTGCCAGGTGTCGTTGGGCTTGAACTCGAGCACTGCCATCACGCCATCGCGTGTCATATCGCGCGACTTGACCCAGCCTTCGGCGCCCTGCAACGCGATCGCGTCCGCCGGTTTGCCATCCTGCGGCGTGCCCCACATGTCGGTGTTGGCCCACCACCACGACTTGTAATGCTTTTCCTGGAACGGCGAATTCATCCGCGCCACGCCAATGGCCAGGCCCACGGTGTCGTCGGCGAACTGGTCGATGTACGAGGCCGAAAGCCGGTAGCCCTTGTCGTCACCGCCTGCGGTCAGGTCGCCCAGCGAATTGGACTCGCCCTGTCCGCTGAACACGATGCGGCGCTCGCTGAAGTCCAGCGGGCGCACGGTCTGCATGTTCACCGTGCCGGACAGGCCCTGCCCGACCAGCGAGGCGTCCGGGGTCTTGTACACGGTGACGCCGTTGATCAGCTCGGCCGGATACTGGTCGAACTCGACGCCGCGGTTGTCGCCGGTGGTGACCTGCTCCCGGCCGTTCAGCAACGTACCGGCGAACTGTTCGGACATGCCGCGGATATGTATCACCTGCGCACGTCCGTCCACGCGCTGCATGGTCAGGCCCGGCAGGCGCGAAATCGAATCGGCGATGCTGATGTCGGGCAGCTTGCCGATGTCCTCTGCGGAAACAGCTTCGACGATAGAGGTGGATTCGCTCTTGGTTTCGACGGCGGAAGCGATCGCCGCGCGGATACCGGTCACCTTGACCGTGTCCAGCGTCTCGACACTCTTCTTCTGTGCATCCGTGGTCGTGGCCTGATCCGCCGGCGCTTCTTGCGCCTGGATGGCGAAGCTGGCGAACAATGCGGCGCTGCACGCCGCCACGAGGGCGCGTTTGCGTAGCATGGTCCGGTTCCCCTTCAAGTCTGCAGCTTTTTCGTGACGCGACATCGCCCCTCTCCCGTCGAAGTTGACAGCGCTGTCATACCTGCGTCTACTTGGACTTGTCAAACGAAAACTTAATTAGTTGCCCGCGGCGCCGCGGCGATATTGCATTTCATGCGGTTACGTATCCGCCCAGGCAATTCATTGCTGCAATGCACTACGCCGACTGCGCGTGCGCGAGGCGTTGCAAGCGCGATTAGACAGGAGCATCCATGAGCAAAAGCAACCGGCGACTCAACCCGAAAGCGAGGCCCATCGGCAGGTCGCTTCGATGGCTTGGGGTATTGGCGCTGGCCTGCGCCGTCGGCGCAAGCGCGGCCGAGCCGCCGAAGTCGAAAGCTTCGGTATGGATCACCACCTCGGACCACGCCATGGCGCTGCGGCCCACGCCCGTCGCCACGTTCGGCTCCGGCAAGCGCCTGCCGTTGCACATCGATGTCGATGCCGACCAGCGCTTCCAATCGATGATCGGCTTTGGCGCATCGATCACCGACGCCTCGGCCTGGCTGATCCAGAACCGATTGAACCCGATGCAGCGCAACGCGTTGCTGAAAGAGTTGTTCGGCCCCGCGCCGGGGCTGGGTTTGAACTTCGCCCGCCTGACCATCGGAGCGTCGGACTTCTCGCGCCATCATTACAGCCTGGACGATCCGCCCGACGGCCAGCCGGACCCGCAACTGAAGTACTTCAGCATCGCGCCGAACCTGGGCGACGTGGTGCCGGTGACGCGCGCGGCGCTGGCGGTCAATCCGCATCTGCAGGTGATGGCTTCGCCGTGGAGCGCGCCGGCGTGGATGAAGGACAACAACAGCCTGGTCAAGGGCAAGCTGTCGCCGCGCTACTACGAAGCGTTCTCGCGCTACCTGCTGAAGTACGTCGATGCCTACGCGGCGGAAGGCATTCCGGTCTTCGCCCTGACCGTGCAGAACGAACCGGACTTCGAGCCCGGCGACTATCCCGGCATGCGCCTCAACGCACCCGAGCGCGCGCGCCTGATCGGGGATCATCTCGGCCCGTTGCTGGCGAAGCGCGGTTCGAAGCCGTTGCTGTTCGACTGGGACCACAACTGGGACAAGCCGCAGGAGCCGCTGGGCGTGCTCGACGATCCGGTCGCCGGCCGTTACGTCGATGGCGTCGCCTGGCACTGCTACGGCGGCGAACCTTCCGCCCAGTCGAAGATTCACGATGCCCATCCGGACATGGACGCTTACCTGACCGAATGCTCGGGTGGCGCATGGGAACCGCTGATCAGCGGCGGCCTGACCCTGCAGGCGCGGCGGCTGATCATCCAGTCGCCGCGGCACTGGGCGCGCGGCGTGCTGTTCTGGAACCTGGCGCTGGACGAAAATCGCGGCCCCCACGCCGGCGGCTGCGATACCTGCCGCGGGGTGGTGACCATCGATTCGCGCACGGGCGCGGTCAGCCGCACCGACGAGTATTACGCCCTCGCCCACGCCAGCCGCTTCGTCCGTCCCGGCGCGCGGCGCATCGCCTCGAACGAAACCGGGCACGATCTGGACAACGTCGCCTTCCGCAACGAGGACGATGGCTCGCTGGTGCTGATCGTCACCAATTCGGCAAAGAAATCGCAACGCTTCTCGGTGACCCAGGCTGGCCGCACGTTCCGCTATCGTTTGCCGGCGAAGAGCTTGGCGACTTTTGTCTGGAAGCAATGACGGGACGACTTAATCGCCCCCGTCCCTTGCGGGTCCTGCGAGACTAGGCTGTCGCCACAATTGACGCCACAATTGGGCCCCTGCCACCGAAGACACTTTACGAATGCTGCTTTCAGCGTCTCGTTGTAAATTGACTGGGAATAGACATGGCGCGCTCGCAATGGCCGCCAACGCACGGGATGGATTGAACGCATGCGCCTGATGTGCCTCAACGCCTGGGGCGGCAAGCTGCACGATCCGCTCATCGCGTATCTCGCCGCCGAGTCGCCGGATGTGCTGTGCCTTCAGGAAGTGGTGCATACGCCCGCTTCGGACAAGGACACGCTGACGTATCGCGATGGAGACCACGTGCTCTCGCAACGCGCTAACCTCTTCCGCGATGTCGCCGCGGCATTGCCCGGGCACGTGGCCACGTTCTGCCCTGCGGCGCAGGGCATCCTGTGGGATGGCGACCGGGCCGTTCCCTCGCAATGGGGGCTGGCCACGTTCGTGCGCCGGTCGTTGGCCATCGTGGCCCAGGCGCAGGGTTTCGTGCACAAGTCCTTTTCAGCCGACGGCTATGGCGAGCATCCGCGTTCGCGCAGCGCGCATGCGCTGCGCGTGTACGATTTCGAACGCGGGCACGCGGTCTGCGTCGCGCACATGCACGGGTTGCGGGATCCGGCGGCGGGCAAGCGGGACACGCCCGAACGCCTGGTGCAGGCGCAGCGCTTCGCCGCGCTGTGCCGCAGCGTGATGGAGCCGGGGGATCGGTTGGTCGCGTGCGGGGATTTCAACGTGGAGCCCGACAGCGCGACCTTCGACGTCCTGGCGGAACTGGGACTCGTCGATCTGGTCGTGAGCCGCGGCTTCAGCGGCACCCGCACGGCGCACTACGCCAAGCCTGGCCGCTACGCCGACTATCTGCTGGTCAATGATGTGGTGAACGTGGCCGCCTTCGATGTGGTGATGCAGCCTGAAGTTTCCGATCATTGCCCGCTGGTTCTGCAACTGCAATGACAAGCGCGGATTTGGACTTAAGAGTGGTGGGACTGAAAGGGAACGGAGGCAATTAAATGGCGAACCGAACCGCGCCTCCGCCCTCTTCCAAGTCGGTATAGCCAATTGCGTGTCTCATGCGACACGGGCTGGGCGCCTTTCGTCGGCGTCTTGGTCTGCAGGGCGTATGCAGGACCAAAACACAAAGGCCACCCGTTCAAGGGTGGCCTTTGTGTCAAAAATCCCTGGGCATCAAGGGCTTATTTGGTGGGCGGTACAAGTTTCGAACTTGTGACCCCTGCCGTGTGAAAGCAGTGCTCTACCGCTGAGCTAACCGCCCGGAACCGTGGAATGGCCGGTGGGCCGATTCGGGGCGCGTATGGTACTGGGCGGCCGCCGGTCCGGTCAACGCGGTCAGCGCGACTTGCTGGCCCGCAGCGCCAGCAGCCGGTCCGGCGGGGCGAAACTGTCGCTGCGCGCATCCGCCCAGAACTGGCGGAAAACCGCATGTTCCGGCGTGCCGGCCAGCAACTCGCCCGGCTCCAGGAAACGGTACAGCGCCGCCAGCGAACGTACCTCCACCGGCGATACCCGGCGCAGGATGTGCTCGGGGCCGAGTTCCGCCGGATGCGCCAGCCCGGCCGCACCGAGCAGGTCGCGCAGCGCCTTCAGCGTGTTCTGCTGGAAATGGAGCACCCGCGTCGCCTTGTCCGGCACGTCGAGGTGCTTCCAGCGGCTCGGGTCCTGCGTGGCCACGCCGGTCGGGCACTTGTCGTTGTGGCAGCTCTGCGACTGGATGCAGCCCAACGCGAACATGAAACCGCGCGCCGCGTTGCACCAGTCCGCGCCCAGCGCCATGGTCCGGGCGATATCGAACGCGCTGGTGATGCGGCCCGCCGCACCGATGCGGATGCGGTCGCGCAGGTCCAGGCCGACCAGGGTGTTGTGGACCAGCAGCAACGCCTCGTGCATCGGCACGCCGACGTGGTCGATGAACTCGGCCGGCGCCGCGCCGGTGCCGCCTTCGGCACCGTCGACGACGATGAAGTCCGGCAGGATCCCCGTCTCGTGCATCGCCTTGGCGATGCCGAACCATTCCCACGGATGGCCGATGGCCAGCTTGAACCCGGCCGGCTTGCCGCCGGACAACTCGCGCAGCCTGGCCACGAATTCGAGCAGTCCGCGCGGCGTGGAGAACGCCGAATGCTTCGCCGGGGAAACGCAATCCTGCCCCATCGGCACGCCGCGCGTGGCGGAGATTTCGGCGCTGACCTTGGCCGCCGGCAGCACGCCGCCGTGGCCTGGCTTGGCGCCCTGCGACAGTTTGACCTCGACCATCTTCACCTGCGGGGAGCGCGCGTTCTCGGCGAAGCGCGCTTCGCTGAAACTGCCGTCGTCGTTGCGGCAGCCGAAATAGCCCGAGCCGATCTCCCAGACCAGGTCGCCGCCGTTCTCGCGGTGGTACGGCGAAATCGAGCCCTCGCCGGTGTCGTGGTAGAAGCCGCCGAGGCGCGCGCCCTGGTTCAACGCGCGGATCGCATTGGCCGACAGTGCGCCGAAGCTCATCGCCGAGATGTTGAACACGCTGGCCGAATACGGATGCGCGGTGCCGCTACCGATCTCGACGCGGAAATCGTGCGAGGCGACGTGCAGCGGCGCCAGCGAATGGTTCAACCATTCGTAATCGACCGCGTACATGCCCTGCTGGCTGCCGAACGGCACCACGTCCATCACGTTCTTGGAGCGCTGGTACACCAGCGCGCGCTGCTGGCGCGAAAACGGCACCTCGGCGGTGTCGCCCTCGATGAAGTACTGGCGCATCTCCGGGCCGACCGCTTCCAGCCCGTAGCGGAAATGCGCCAGGATCGGATAGTTGCGGCGCAGCGTGCTGCGTTTCTGCAGCAGGTCCCAGGTGCCGAGCAGCGCCAGCGAGCCGAACATTGCGATGCCCCACCCCGCCGCCGGCCAGCGCAGCGCCAGCGCGATGCAGGCCAGGGTCAACAGCAGGCTTGCCGCGTAGGCCAGGTAGCGGTGCATCGCACTCCCTTTGATCGATTGGTGCCCGGGGTGGGAATCGAACCCACACTCCCTTTCGGGCGAGGGATTTTAAGTCCCTTGCGTCTACCAGTTTCGCCACCCGGGCGGGACAGCGGTTGCATGATAAGCCAGACGGCGACGAACCCGGCGCTATCGCGCCCAGTCGGCACGGGTCAGCGCATACAGAATGCGGCTGTCCTGCTCATCGAGATCGGTGGCGCTGTCGCCGCGGAAGTGGTTGCGGTAGGCGCGTACGGTGGCGGCGCGGTCGTCGAGCGAATAGCCGACCAGGCGCAGCGCCAACCATGGATCGAAGTTCGGCGGGGGCATCTGGTCGGTGTTGTCCGGCCAGCGGCCGAAGCCGGCTTCGGCCAGTCGCTTCCACGGGAACAGCGGACCCGGATCGGGCTTGCGCGTCGGCGCCAGATCCTGGTGGCCGATGATCGACTGGCGCGGGATCCGCAGGCGCTTGCACAGATCGTCGAGCAGCACCAGCAGGCTGTCAATCTGCTGCGGAGGGAACGGGCTGTGGCCGTCGTTGTCGATCTCGATGCCGATCGAGGCCGAATTGAGTTCGGTGATCGTGCCCCAGCTTCCCGCCCCTGCCTGCCAGGCGCGGTCCCGGTCGCTGACCAATTGGTAGATATGGCCGTCGCGACCGAGCAGGTAATGCGCGCTGACCGGTCCCTTGCTGTTGCGCGTGCGCAGGGTATGCAGGCTCTGCTCGACCGAATCCTCTTCGGTGAAGTGCAGCACGATCAGGTTGGCGCGGCGCTCGTCGTAGTTCTTCGAGGGCACCCAGGTCGCCAGCGGATTGCGCGGCGCATGCGCGCAAGCGGCGAGAAGGCAGGAGAGCGCCGCCAGGATCAGAAGTCTCGAAGGCATCTTCATCATGGATATTCCGCAACGGGGAGCACTGCCGGGAGCGTAAATGAAAACGCCGCCGGTTGCCCGGCGGCGCAAGGCCAAAAGCCCGATCGGGCCTATGGCCGCGTCATTCGAAACTGTATTCGAGCAGCATGTTGAACGAACGGCCGCGCGGATCGGCGACGCGCGCTTCCCAGCCGGCGCCATCGCCGTCGTCCAGGTAGCGCAGGGTGAACGGCGGGTCGGTGTTCAGCAGGTTGCGCACGCCGAAGGTCGCCTTCAGGTTCTTGATGCCCGTCCAGCTGACGCTGTAGTTGTAGGTGATGTACTCGTCCACGTCGGGATTCCAGTTCGGTGGACGGTAGCCGTTGACGATGCCGCCGGGCTGGTAATCCTTGTACCCGCCGCGGTAGATCTGGGTCAGCGTGTGGGCCCAGTCGCCCTTGTGCCAGCCGAAGCTCAGGGTGTGCTTCCACTTGATCGGCAGGTTGAAGTAACGCTCGTACATGCCTACCAGGTTGTCGCTGTAGGGGTCGATGGTGAAGCTCTTGGTCTTGAAGGTGTCCAGATAGTTGCCGTTGAGGTGGATGTTCCAGTCGCCACCGGCAAGTTCGCCGCTCAGGTTGGAGTCCACCTCGATGCCACGGGTCAGGGTGCCGCCGGTGTTGATGTAGCGCTGGTCGATGCCCACGATCTCGCCGCTGCCGTCGCGGAGGAAGTTTTCCGCGTACTTGGCGTAGTTCGTTCGCATCGTCTCCAGGCTGAAGCCGCCGCGGATCGTGTTGATGCGCTCGATTTCCCACCAGTCGACGCTGATGTTGAAATTGCTGGTCGGAGCCAGCACGAAACCGATGCTCTTCTGCTTGGCCTCTTCCGGGTCCAGGTTCGGGTTCCCGCCGGTGATGATGTCCGGACGGATCTGCACATTGCAGTTGGCGACATCCGGGTTGTACCTGCCATTCGGGCAGATCGCCGGATCGGCCAGGTCCAGGCCGGTGTACAGGGTTGCGGTGACGCCGCGGAACAGCTTGGCGAAATCGGGCACCTTGAAGCCGGTGCTGTACGAACCGCGGAAGGCCAGCCAGTCGGCCGGACGGTACTTGAACGAATACTTCGGATTGGTGCTGCTGCCGAAGCCGTCGTATTCGTCGCGACGCCCGGCCAGGTTCAGGTCGAAGCCCTTGAAGACCGGCACGTTGAACTCGACGAACACGGCCTTCACGTCGCGCTCTTTTTTCGGCATGTAATTGGCCGCATCGCCCGGCGCCCCGAATATGTAGGCGTTGCCCTGCGACCATTCGGCCGGACCGCCGAATTCGTACTCTTCGCGGCGCAGATCCATGCCGACCGCGGCCTGCACATCGTCCTCGCCCCACAGCTTGAAGCCGAGACTGCCGCTGAAGCTCGCGTCCAGCGTGGTCATGGCGGACACGCCGTGGTACAGCTCCAGACCGCTGGCGTCGGCCGCGGCCATGCCGTCGTAGGCCGCCTGCGATTGGCTCTGGCCTGGCATCAGGAACGGATTGAGCACGCCGTTCTTCAGCAGCGCCTTCAACTGCGGCGTGTAGTAGTAACCGCCGGCCAACACCGATTGCGCGCGGCTCTCCGCACGCGACAAGCCGGTGCTGTAGTCCCAGGTGCCGATGGTGCCGTTCAAGCCGAACAGGACGCGATAGGAACTGGTGGTAGTTTCCAGTTGGCGCGGGCCACAAATTTCGCAACGCCACCGATAGTTGATCGGATTGCCGTAGACGAGATTAGCTTGATCGCCGAAATAATCATGAAGCGCGTTGTATACCGAGTCGTAGGTTGCCTTGGTGTTCGCGTTCAACTCGTAAGCGTCCAGCGCAATCGCGGGGTTGCTGGCCAACGAAGCGATCGAAGTGGTGAGTTGCTGAGCTTCGAACTGTCGCTTCGAGGTGACTTTGGAGCCCATTATCTCAGCGAAGAATTCGTGGTTGTCGCCGATCTTGAAGGTGGCGCGACCGATGGCCTGCAGGGTCTGCACCGGCTGCTGGATGGTGCGGGCGCGGCCGTAGTCCCAGGCGCACGCGAAACTCGCGCCGGGGCTGGCCCAGATCTGGTCGCCGTAGGGGCCCATCATGTCGCCGCCGTTTTCGCAGCCGGCGCCCGCAGGCAAGTCGAGAGTGTTGATCGAAGTCTTGGTGAGGTTGGTGGCCGGATCCCTCAAGCCGCTGCCAATCAGCGAGCCGGTACCGGTGACCAGGGTGGCAAACGGGGTGCCGCGCGTATCCGGCGCCAGGCCGCGGTCTGCCTGGAAGCTGTTGGCGAAGTCGCGCTGGTTGCCGCGCAGGATATCGTTCTTCTTCGCGGTCGCCGCGATCCATACGTTCCAGCGATCGGTGTCCAGGTCGCCGAAGCCGCCCAGCATGCTGGCGTTGTAGATATTGCCGCCGCCTTCCTGGGTCACGTCCGCGCCTGCAGTGAGCGACAGGCCCTGGTAGTCGGTCTTGGTGATGAAATTGATCACGCCACCAATGGCGTCGGTGCCGTAGACCGCGGAAGCACCGTCGCGCAATACCTCGACGCGCTCGACCGCCTGGAACGGTATGGAGTTCAGATCCACCACCTGACCGGCCAGGCCGTGCGTGGCGACGCGGCGGCCGTTGAGCAGGACCAGAGTCGCGTCGGCGCCCTGCCCGCGCAGGTTGGCGCCGGATACGCCGTTGTTGCCGCGGGTGCCCGGAGGCGCGATGCCGCTATTCGCGGCCAAGCTATCCGGGCCATTGCTGGCGACGTTCAACTGCTGCAGCAATTGCTCGGCCGAGGTGATGCCTTGCGCCTCGATTTCGGCCTTCTGGATGATGGTCACCGGCAGCGCCGCTTCGATGTCGGTACGCTTGATGCGCGAACCGGTGACAGTGATCTTGTCGAGGTTCGTCGCCGAAGACGGCTGGGAGGACTGGCCGGCGTCCTGCGCCAGGGCAGGCACGGCCATCGCGGCCAGCACTGCCGCGCAGAGGAGGTTCAGTCGGAAATTCGGGTGGGTTCGCATGTTGTCTCCGGACGAAATGGACAATGGAGCAGAGCAGACGGGCGCGAAACGGCGGCCTTCCCTTGCCCGTGGCCATACGCGCGACCGATTTCCCCCGTTCGCGCACGAAGCCATCGGGATGGTTCTGGAGCCGGTATCCCCATGGCGTGGCGTGCAGCTGCGGCAGCGCGATGTTATTTGCTGTTTAACACGGTATTCACAAAAGCGTCAACGGCCTTTGGTACCTCGCGGCATCCGCTTGCCAATCCGATCGGCCTTGCGCGCCGTGACGCATATCGATGCACGTAAACGGGGGAAAAAACGGACACCTTTGCTATGGCTCTGGCGTCGTCGTTGGGCAATCGCCAACGCGAGCGAGGGCGAGGTCTTCGTAGTCCGAGCTGAAGTCGCCCTGCGGATCGAACTTGGCCATGCGCAACGTGTGCGCGCCGCCCTGCCTGGCGAAGTCCAGCCAGGCATTCTCGTCGACGGCTTCGTCGTCCCAGACCAGCAGGTAGCGTCCGCCCAGCTTCCCTATCCGCCCATGCATCTTCGGCGACTTCAACGAACGCCACTCCACTTCCTTGCCGACCGCGCAGATACGCACCTCGCCGAACCACGGGTCGCGCCAGGTGCCCAGCCAGTCGCGCATCGCGTCGGCGACGACGGGTTTGCGCTTGGCGATGTCGGGCAACCTGCGCTTTGCCGCAGCAGTCGGCTCAACCGGTTTAGCCAAGTCCTCGGCATATCCCCGCACGCCCAGCGAAATCTCGGGCGCGGTGAACAGCTTGAGCAATACCTCGCCCAGAACAGTCCGGGCGCTGCCCCCTTCGCCGTTTATCATGAATACGAAACCGGATTTGCGATCCGGCAGCAACATCATCATCGAATACATGCCGCCGAGCGTGCCGGTATGCGACACCGTCCACTCGCCGTCGACATCGGCCAGGCGAAAGCCATAGGCGTATGCGTAGTAGTGGGTGCCGTCCCAGCGCTTCTGCCGCTGCGAAATCGGCATCGGCGTGCGCGCCTTCCACATGTCCGCGCGCTGCGCATCGCCCAGCCATTGTTTCTGCGCGTCGGTAGGCACCACCCAGTTGCGCGCCCAGACGAGCATGTCGTCGAGCGAACAGCGGATGCCTCCCGCCGGTGCGGAAGCGATTTCCGGCACCAGTTCGGCGTCGCCGCGGGTACGGATTACCTGGTCGCCATCGCGGGAATGCGGCTGCGCCACACTGCCCGCGTCGGCCAGTCGGAACTCTCCAGCCCGGCAGCCATCCAGCGCCAACGGTTCGAACACTTCGCGCCGCAGCAGTTCTTCGTAGGACGCGCCTCCCGCCGCCGCAGCCACCTGCCCTGCCACCACGTACAGCAGGTTGTCGTAAGCGTAGCCAGCGCGGAAGCCGTAGGCCGGCTTGATATGACGCAATCCGTTGACGATGTCGTCGCGGGTGAACAGGTTCGGCTCCGGCCACAGCATCAGGTCGCCGCCGCCCTCGGGCAGGCCGCTGTTGTGCACCAGCAGGTCGCTGACCGTCATGTGCCGAGTGACCCACGGATCGTGCATGGCGAATCCCGGCAGATGCTTCACCACCGGATCGTCCCAGCGCAACTTGCCTTGCTGCACCAGCCGCGCCAGCACGGCAGCGGTCATCGCCTTGCTGTTGGAGGCGATCTTGAACAACGTCTTCGTCGTGACCGGGTCGCCGCTGCCGTACACGGTTTCGCCGTAGCCGCGCGCGAACGTCACCTTGCCCTCCTCGATCACGCCGACCGCGATGCCGGGCAGCCGGTAACGCTCGATGGTGGCGCGTACCGCAGCGTCGATGGCCTGCGGGTCGGGACCCGCGCCCGCCGCGTGGGCCAGGCGGGGGAATCCGGCGAAAAGCACCAGCAGCGCCACGGCCAAACACTTCATTATTTCCCCTCCGTCCGTCCGCTCCGTTCCCGGAACGGCTATTGCGATTTCGCGGGCAGTTGCGCCACCAGCGGCCGTGTCAGCGCATACAGGATACGCAGATCCTGAGCTTCGAACTCGACGCCCTGGCTCTCGATGCCGCGGAAATGATGGCGGAAGGAGCGCAACGCACCTTCGGGATCGTCCAGCGGATAGCCCACCGCCGCCATCGCCAGCCAACCGTCGAAACCCGGCGGCGGATCTCCGGCCTCCGGATCGGGCCACAGGCCGAAGCCGGCTTCGTGCAGGCGTTTCCACGGGAACAACGGACCCGGATCGATCTTGCGCCCGGGGGCCATGTCCTCATGACCGATGACTCGCTGTCGCGGAATGGCCAAGCGTCGGGTCAGATCGTTCAACAACACGATCAGCTTGTCGATCTGCGCGTCCGGAAACGGATCGTGGCCGCTATTGTCCAGCTCGATGCCGATGGATGCGGAATTGACGTCGGCGATGGTGCCCCAGCGTCCGCCACCCGCATGCCAGGCGCGCTTGCCGTCCTTGACCAGCTGGAACAACCTGCCGTCGCGGCCCACCAGGTAATGCACGCCGACCGGCCCCTTGCTGTTGGCGGTCTTCAGCGTGTGCAGGCTCTTTTCCGACGATTCTTCGGTGGTGTAGTGCAGGACGACCAGGACCGGCTGGCGTTCGTTGAAGTTGCGCGAACGCTCCCACTTGGCCAGCGGGTTGTGTCCGGTGGCGCATGACGTCAGCAGCAACGCCAGCAGCGATATCGGCAACCAGCGCAATGCAATACGCAAGTGTTCGTCCTACGTTACGGATACGTCTGCGGCATGCCGAAGCCGCCGTCCACCCGAACGGCGGCTCCGGCCGGCCATGGAACTCAGAAATTCCAGCTCACGACCAGGTTCATGTAACGCGGCGATTGCCAGACCGTGCCTTCGCCGAAATAGGGCATTTGCGCTCCCGGCGTGCTTTCGTAGCGCGAGTGCACATTGACCTTCACCTGCCTGTTGAGCAGGTTATACACCGCGAAACGGGCCTTCAGGTCCACTCCCTCCACCGGCAAGGTCCAGGTCGCGCTGAGTCCCAGGTTGGTGACCCACGGCATGCGACCGAATGCCCCGCGCGGGCTGTACTTGAATACGCGATCCGCGTAGCTCCACGGCGTGCCGTCCTGAGGATCGACGCATTTATCCACGCATAGCCAGCCCGAACCGCCACCGCTGAACTCACCCGGACCGCCCGCGCTGCGGTTGTCATTGGGCCAGCGCACGCCAAAGGCAGTGATCGGCCCGCCAGAGCGCGCGGAAAGGGTGGCGCCAAAACTCCACATCTCGTTGAGCTTGTAGCTGCCCCGCAGCTTGATCTGGTGGCGGAAGTCGTTGAACAGCACGCCGTAGCGTTCGTTGACCGCCGGATGGTCGTAATACTGCACCAGGTTGGTATCGGCGTAACCGGTATCCGAGTTCACCGGACCTTCGATGTTGCCCTCGCTCTTGGACCAGATGTAGCTGGCGTTGAACGCCCACTTGTCGTCCCATGCGCGGTCGACCTGGAATTCGACCGCCTTGTAGGTGCGCCGCGGCTTTTTGTAGCCCATGATGGCGCCGCTGCCGGTCGCCTTGTAGCCATCCTCGGAGTTGTCGAAAGTCACCCAGCTGTTGGTATCCGGGCACCACAGGGTGTTCGTTTCACCCGGGTTGAGGATTGGCCAATCTCCGGAATACCAATCGCACCCTTCGACGTGGTTGGTGCGCACATCCTCCACGGCACGGGTCACCTTCCGGTAAGTGGCGTTGACCCCGTACGACCATTCCTGATTGATCGCCTGCTGGAAGCCGAGAATGTACTCGTCCTGGTAGACCATCTTCAGATCGCGCGCGACCGCGGTGCGGAAATCCTCTGGCGCCGGCACGTTGTTGGTCGTATCGACCGGTCCAAGTTGTTCGCCCACGTCCGGCAGGAGATAGTCGCCTGCCACGGGGTGCTGCATTTGGGTCCAGCCATCGAGCACGTAATAGGTATGCTCGTCAGTGCTGCCGGCGAAATAGTCGGCGAGTTTGTTGGTCAGCGGCAGGTAATATCGGCCTGCGTTGCCGAACAACTTGGTGGTACCGTCGCCCTTCATGTCCCAGCTGAAGCCGACGCGCGGCGAGATCATGTCCTTGAAATCGGCCTTGGCGAAGGTCACGCCCGACGCGTACTTGTTGTGGAACATATCGGCGCGCACGCCCAGGCTCAGCAACAGGTTAGGGGTTACGCTCCAGTTGTCTTCCAGGTAGAACGCCTGCGCCTTGGTCGTGACAGGCGTACCCGTGACGTAATGGCGCGCATCGATGATCGCGGTCACGCCATCGGGAATTATGGCTCCGTTGGGCAACTCGTCACCCGGCGTGGCGGACTGCACCTGGTAGCTCACGCCGTCGTGCGGATACCGCACCGCGCTGTTGGAATCCATGATTTCCTGATCCACGCCAAAGCGCAGCAGGTGATCGCCCAACGTCCACTCGAAGTCCAGTCGCGCCGCCTCGCGCTTGTCGTTGCGATCGCCAATGCCGGTGTCGGTCGGGTGGCATCCTTCCGGCGTTGTCTCTTCGCCGAAAGCCTCGGTGTAATCGCCCGAACGGGTGATGATGCTGCAATCCGGATCCTGGTTGCTGCTGTTGGCGGCCCGGCGCTTGTTCACGCCGTACATCGCCTTGGCAACGAAGTTGTCGCCGAATCGTCCGGTATACGTAGCCGACCAGTTATCGCCGCCGGATTCCGAAACGCTGTCGCCCTTCAGCCTGTCCTTGCTGCCCGTGTCCCATGTGTACTCGTAGATGTCGGTGGTCGATTTTGTCTTGTCGGAGAAGGCCAACAGCTCCAACTTGTGGTTGTCGGTGATGTTCCAATCAAGCTTGGTGCCCCAAAAGTCGTTGTCGCCCTCGGTGATGAAGGCGTCGTTGGTATCGAAGTCCTTCGAATCGTTGTCGCGCTTTTCGTACATCGCGAAGAAGAACAGCCTGTCCTTCACGATCGGGCCCGACGCCCACACGTTGGTCTTGTACAGGGGGCTCTTGTCCCGGCTGGTGCGGTCGCGCTCGTCGATGGTGCCGTCGGTGTGGAAATGGTCCTTCTTGTCGGCCGCCCAATCCGCCGGTTCCAGCGTCACTTCGACGCCGCCGTGGAATTCGTTGCCGCCCGAGCGCGTCACCGCGTTGATGACGCCGCCGGTGCTGCGGCCGAATTCGGCGGAATAGCCGCCGGTCTTGACCTGGACTTCCTTGTAGAAAGCGAACGGCACCGACGAGAAGCCCTGGCGACGGTACGGATCGGTCACGTTCAAGCCGTTGATGTACACGGCGTTCTCCGCCACCGACGAGCCGCCGAAGGTAAGGCCGCCGAAGGTCGCGCCCGACCCCACCACGCCAGGCGCCATCAACGCGACCGCGCCCAGGCTCTGGTCCACCGGCAGTCGCGCCCATTCTTCGCGGGTCACGTTGGTCGCGGTTTCGGTGCTGCGCACGTCCACGCGGTTGACCACGCGCGAGCCGACCACCTGTATCGCATCCAGGTTGGCGACGCTGCCTTCGGCGCTCAGATTGACCGTGGTGGTGCCGCCCAGCGAAACGCTGACCGCGATCGGCTTGCCGTTGCCGGCGGTCAACGTGTAGTCGCCCGGCGGCAATTGCGCGATGCGGTAACTGCCGTCTTTGCCGACCGTGACCACGCGGTTCTGGCCGGTCGCGGCGTTGGTGACGGTGATCGTGTCGCCGGCATTGGCGCGGCCGGCTACCGCACCGGTGACGGCCTGGGCGAATCCAGGCGCGGCCAGCGAGGTCAGGCACAGGCCCAGGGCGACGTTGAGTACGGACTTGCGCAAACGGCGTGCATTGCTCATAACCACTCCCCGGTGATGACCGACATTGGATTCGTTCGTGACGTGGAGGCGTGCGGCCCGACGGCCTGCGCCCGCGTTGACTTCGGCTGTGTAACACGACGGTCAGGACTGGTCAATAATTTATTCTTGACGTATAACAAATACGAATTACGTATTCCGCATCGCACAAATCGCACTGCCAGCGCCGGCGCCGTCACAGGTGGCAAGCTGGGGAAAAAAGGAGAGGGAATGAGCGCCATGCGCTACTTGCGACCGAGGCTTCCCGCCGTGGTCCTGCTGGGGTTTGTTCTGACCGTCGCGACCGCGGCCGCCGGCGACCGGCAGGCCGCCGCCGCGTTGCCGGTGCCCGAAAGCGGTGTCGTAGGCGTTGCCGATGCCTACCTTGCGCCCGAATTCTGGATAAAACGGCTGTCCGCGCCGGACACGGTCCTGATGCCGCGCGCCGCCATCGACGCCCGCAACGCGCGACTGTTGCATGACGACCCTTCGATGCACGACCTGTCGGGCCTGCCCGCGACACTGACGCGCACGCAGGTCGCCGGTTGGATCGACGGACTGGCCTCGCCCCCCACGAAACCGTTGTGGGATGAAGCCGGCAAACCGGTACCCAAGGCGACGCTGGATGCCATCGTCGCCAACCGTGCCATGGACGCCATCCCCGCAAACCAAACGTCGCGCTACGGCATGGCCGTCGAACGCGCCGCGCTGCGCACGTTCCCCACCCTACTGCGCGTGTTCAGCCGCGACGACGATACCGACATCGATCGCTTCCAGGAAAGCACGCTGTTCCCCGGCGATCCGGTCGTCATCGCGCACACCAGTGACGATGGACAGTGGTTGTTCGTGGTCAGCCCACGCTATGCCGCATGGGTGGAAGCCAAGGCCATCGCCGAAGGCGACAGGACGACGGTGCTCGCGTATGCGCAACGCGCGCCATACCGGATCGTCACCGGCGCCAAGCCGCGAACCGTATTCACCCGCGAGGCGCCGCGCGTCTCGGAGCTGCAACTGGACATGGGCACGCGCGTGCCCCTGGCGAACGCCGCGGCGGACAAGCCGGTCAACGGCCAGCACCCTTACAGTTCGTGGATCCTCGACCTGCCGGTACGCGACGGCGACGGCCGCCTCGGCTTCGCGCCTGCCCTGTTGCAGAAGAACGCCGAAAGCAGCGCTGATTATCTGCCGCTGACCCGCGCCAACATCCTGCGCCAGGCCTTCGAGTTCCTGGGCGAACGCTATGGCTGGGGCCATTCCTACAATGGCCGCGATTGCAGCGGTTTCGTCTCCGACGTCTACCGCAGCATGGGCGTGCAGATGCCGCGCAATACCAGCGCGCAGGCGATCAGCCCGGTATTCGCACGGACCCATTTCGAGCCCGGCGACAGCCGCGACAAGCGCATGGCGGCGGTGCGGGCAATGGAAGTTGGCGACCTGATCTACATTCCCGGCCATGTAATGATGTACATCGGGGATATCGACGGCATGCCCTACGTCATTCACGATACCAATGGCGGCAGTTTCCTCGGCGCGGACGGGGAAATGCGTTCGATGCACTTGAACGCCGTTTCGGTCACGCCGTTGCTGCCGCTTCGCTTCAACAAGGACAACGACTACGTGGATCGCATCACCAACATCGTGCGGGTGGCCAAGGACTCTCCATGAAGATCACCGACATCCGTTTCGGCATGCTGCGCGTGCCTTTGAAGACGCCGTTCAAGACCGCGCTGCGCACCGTGGACCGGGTCGAGGACGTGGTGGTGATGGTGCATACCGACAGCGGCCACGTCGGCTACGGCAGCGCGCCGGCCACCGCGGTCATCACCGGCGACACCCACGGCTCGATCGTCGAGGCCGTGCGCCACTACATCGCCCCGCGCCTGATTGGCCAGGACATCGCCAACCTCAACCGCATCACCCAGCTGGTGCAGTCCGCGATGGAGAAGAACACCAGCGCGAAGGCGGCGGTGGAGATCGCGGTGTACGACCTGTGGGGGCAGCTGTACGGCGCGCCGCTGTACAAGCTGCTGGGCGGCGGCGACCCCGCCATAACCACCGACATCACCATCAGCGTCGATTACATCGACAAGATGGTGTCCGACTCGCTGGCGGCGGTGGAACGCGGCTTCGAATCGCTGAAGATCAAGGTCGGCAAGGACATCGGGCTGGACATCGAGCGCACCAAGGCGATCCACGCCGCGGTGGAAGGCCGCGCGCTGTTGCGGCTGGACGCCAACCAGGGCTGGACCGCCAAGCAGGCGGTGTACGCGCTGCGCACGCTGGAAGACGCCGGGGTGAAGCTGGAACTGGTCGAACAACCGGTGAAGGCGCACGACCTGGCCGGCCTGCGCTACGTCACCGAGCGCGTGCACACCCCGGTGATGGCCGACGAGAGCGTGTTCGGCCCGCGCGAAGTCGTGGAGCTGATCCGCATGCGCGCGGCCGACATCGTCAATATCAAGCTGATGAAGACCGGCGGCATTTCCAACGCCGTGCGCATCGCCGACCTCTGCAGCCTGTACGGCATAGATTGCATGATCGGCTGCATGCTGGAATCCAGCATCGGCGTCGCCGCGGCGGTGCACCTGGCGGTGGCCCGGTCCGACGTGATCAGCAAGGTCGACCTGGACGGGCCTTCGCTGTGCCAGTTCGATCCGGTGACCAGCGGCGTGGTGTTCAACGAATCGGAGATCAGCGTGACCGATGCCCCCGGCCTGGGCATCCGTAGCATCGACGGCCTCGCGCCCGCAGCCGACCTCGCGGCCTGAGGCGTCGACGATGACCGCGCTGGTCAAGATCCGCTCCGAACGCGACCGGATGTCGGCGATCGAACGCCGTATCGCCGATTTCATCATCGAGAACGCGCAATTGCTGCGCGACTACTCCTCGCAGCAACTGGCCGACGCGCTGGACATCAGCCAGTCGAGCGTGGTCAAGTTCTGCCAGAAGCTGGGTTTCAAGGGTTATCCCGACCTCAAGCTGGCGATCAACGAAGCGGTGATCCGCGCCGACAACGGCGGGCGTGCGGTCGCGCCACCGGCAGGCGCGCCGGCCACCAGGGAACAAGGCCACAGTCTGTGGTTGCGAAAGTCTGAGTCCGAGGAAGCCACCCGAATGATCAACCCGCCTGGCACCCTGACCCAGGCGGCCGACCTGATCGGTCGCGCGGGCACGGTGTTCATCATCGGCCTGGGCGAGGACGATCTGCACGCGCGCGCGCTGGCGTTGCGCCTGGCCCAGCTCGGCATCCTCACCGTGCACAACTTCGACGCCGCGCACATGACCGCCAGCCTGTCTGCGGCCAGGGCCGACAACGTGTTGCTGGTGTTTTCCGAGCACGGCATGCAGCCCGCGCTGTGCCAGCTGGCGCGCCACATGCGTTCGCAACGCGGCAAGGTGGTCACCGTCACCCGCCACAGTTCGAATGCCTTGCGCGCGCTTGCCGACGTGGCCCTGTTGGTGTCCGCGCACGACGAGCATCCGCACATCGAGCCGCTGCTCTATCACTCGGCCCTGCAGCACCTGCTCGACCGCGTGTTCATCCGCCTGTACGAAGCCGATGGCGGGCGCCGTTCGCGGTTGCAGGAAAACCAGGAACGCATCCAGCCGCTGCTGGAGTCGTGATCGGTGCCATGGCTTAATGCAGGAAGGCCCTGCCCGCTTCTCCCCGATCTCCGGAATCCGATGATGCCGATCCGCCGTGTCGCCCCTTTCCTGCTCGCATTGTTGCTGGTCGCCTGCGCGCACAGGCCCGTGGCCGATGTCGCAGAAGCCGCACGCTGGTCGAACGCGCAGCAGCTGGTCCTGGTGACCAGCGCCGACTGGAACGCGACCGATGGCCAATTGCGCCGCTTCGAACGCGACGGCGACGGCTGGACCCAGGTCGGCGCAGCCGTGCCGATCACCCTGGGCCGCACCGGCAGCGCATGGGGCATCGGCCTGAACGCCGCGCGCGACGACGGGCCGGTGAAGCGCGAAGGCGACGGCAAGTCCCCGGCCGGCGTGTTCGCCATCGGTCCCGCGTTCGGCTATGCCGCAAGCGCCCGCACCGGGCTCGACTACAAGGCGATGGGCGGCAACGACTGGTGCATCGACGTCCCCGAATCGGCGTACTACAACCGCATCGTCGACCGCAGCGTGGTCAAGGCACCAGGCCTGGACAAGTCCAGCGAGCCGATGCGTCGCGACCTGCACGTCGACGGCGACCAGCGCTACCGCGAAGGCTTCGTGATCGAACACAATGCCGATGGCGCGGTACGCCAGGGCGGCAGTTGCATCTTCGCGCACTTGTGGAAGGCGCCCGGCGAAACCACGTCGGGCTGCACCGCGATGGCCCCGGCCAGCATGGATGCCCTGCTGGCCTGGCTGGATGCGCGCCGCCGGCCGGTGTTCGTGCAACTGCCAAGAGCCGAATACGCGCGCCTCGCACACGACTGGAAATTGCCGGAGATCGCACCTTGAGCCAGACCGCACGCGTACTGACCGGCCTGGTCGCCGGCATCGTCCTCGGCATCCTGCTGGCATGGATGGATCCTGCGTTCGCCGGACAGGTCGCCGACATCGTGGAGCCGTTCGGCAAGCTCTGGCTCAATGCCCTGCAGATGACCGTGGTGCCGCTGGTACTGGCGCTGGTGATCGTCGGCATCAATCAGACCAGCGATGCCGCGCATTCCGGGCGCGTCGCGCGGCGCGCGATCGTCACCTTCGTGGTGCTGCTGTTCGCGGCCGCGGCGATGACCGCGGTGCTGGCGCCGCTGGTGCTGTCGATGCTGCAGCCGGATCCCGCGGTCGCCGCCGCCCTGCGCGGCCACGAGGCCGAGGTGCAGGCAACGAATGGTGGCTGGGCTTCCGCGCTGATCGCCATCGTCCCAAGCAACGCAGTGGCGGCGGCAGCGGCGGGCGCGATGCTGCCGCTGGTGACCTTCGCCCTGTTCTTCGGTTTCGCCCTGACCCGGCTCGAACCGCCGGCGCGCGCCCAGGTAGTCGGATTCTTCAAGGCGATCGCCGACGCGATGATCGTGGTCGTGCGCTGGGTGCTGTGGGCGGCGCCGGTCGGCATCTTCGCCCTGGTGCTGGCGCTCACCGCGCGCGCGGGACTGGGCATGCTGCAGGCCCTGGGCATCTACATCGCGCTGGAATGCGCGTTGTACGCATTGGCCGTGGTGCTGTTGGTCGGCGTGGGCGTGGCCTTCGGCCGCCAGTCGCCGGGGCGCTTCATCGCCGGACTGGTGCCGGTGCAGGCGGTCGCCGCCAGCACCCAGTCGTCGCTGGCGACCTTGCCGGCGATGCTCGACAGCGCGCAGCAGCGACTCGGTTTTTCGCAGCGCGTGTCCGGGCTGGTGCTGCCGATGGCGGTATCGCTGTTCCGCATCACCTCGCCGATCCAGTACCTCGCCACCGCCTGCTTCGTCGCCTGGGCGATGGGCGTCGAACTGGGTCCGGCGCAACTGGCCACCGGCGTGGTGCTTGCGGTGTTGGTCAGCATGGGCTCGGTCGGCCTGCCCGGCCAGGCGATCTTCCTGGCCACCAATGTGCCGGTCAGCCAGGCCATGGGCCTGCCGATCGCGCCGCTGGCGGTGCTGATGGCGGTGGATGCGATCCCCGACGTACTGGCCACGGTCGGCAACGTCACCGGCGACATGACCGCGACCGCCGTGGTGGCGCGGCAGACGCGCGACGAAGCGGCCGCGGAAGCGAATCCTGCCGATTGAACCGATGACCTTGCAGGAGCGCATCCTGGTGCGCTCCTGCGTGCCCTGCCTATGCCTTGCGAGCCTGCGTTCCCGACCGGTCCGCGACGGTTTCGAGCACTTCCGCCGTATCCTGGTCGAGCACCGGCGAAGCGAACGGCGCCGGCCCCGGCGTGCGTCCGAATTTGATCGGTTGGGCGACGCCGTGGTAACTGCCCAGCACGGGATGATCGATGCGGGTGATGATGCCTTCGGCCAGCACCTGCGGATGGGTGAACATGTCCTCGACCTTGCGCGCCGCCGAGCACGGCACTTCGTCGCCGAAGATCGTTTCCCATTCCAGCGCATCGTGCGCGGCCAGGGCGTCGTGCAACGGCGGGATGATTTCCGTGGCGTGTTCGGCGCGTTTGCGCACGCTGTCGTAGCGCGGGTTCGCCGCGAGGGCCTGCAAGCCGGTCTTCTCGCATAGTGCCTGCCAGAAGCGCGGGGTATTGGCCGAGATGTACAGGTAGCCGTCGCGGGCCGGATGGATGCCGGTGACCCCGCCCGAACGCATGTCGCGGCCGATATCGAGCGATTCGCCTTCGGCCCAGATCAGACGTGCCGACTGCATGGTCAGCGCGCTGCGCAGCAGCGAGATGCCGACATACTGGCCCAGGCCGCTGCGCTCGCGCTCGTACAGCGCCGAGGAAACACCGGCAGCCAGCAACGCCGCAGCGTAGTAATCGACGACCGAGCCGTAGACGATTTCCGGCGGGCCGCCGCGCTTGCCTTGCAGCGCGCAGATGCCGGTCATGGTCTGCAGCACCTGGTCGTAGCCGGCCTTGTCCTTCATCGGCCCGGTTTCGCCGTAGCCGGTCACCGCGCAATAGACCAGGCGCGGGTTGATCGCGGTCAGGCGGTCGAAATCGATGCCCAGCCGCTTCGGTACCGCGGGACGGAAGTTGTGCACCAGCACGTCCGCTTCGCGCACCAGGCGCAGCAGCGCGTTCAGGCCTTCGGCGCTCTTCAGGTCCAGGCGGATACCCAACTTGCTGCGGTTCACGCCCATGAAGGCCCGGCTTTCCTCCTGCAAGGTCGAAGGGTACTGGCGCAGGTTGTCGCCATCGGGCGGCTCCACCTTGATCACGCTAGCACCCTGGTCGGCCAGCAGCGTGCAGCCGTAGGGGCCGGCGATGTAGGCGCTGAGGTCCAGCACCTTGATCCCGCCCAGCGGGCCCCGCGGGCCCTCGCGCAGGGCCAGGTCGAATGGCGATGAATGCTTCATGGACGGCTGATCCTTCGAATCCTGTCCGTTCTATGCGGCGAGTGTGGGCGACGGGTGCGGCCCGAAACAGGCCTGCGGCATATGTTCTGCTTCCAGAAATTCTTGCGATCGCTACCCGTCGGGTGCCAGCGACAGCCAGGTCAGGCGCCAGGCACCGTCCTCGCGGCCACCGGCGCGGTAATACGGCACGAACCCCAGCGGCGCGCGATAGCCCAGCTCCATCGCGATGCCGACGCCCTCGCCCGCCGCCGGATCGCCTTCCTCGCGCAGCCAGCGCTCCGGCGGCAGGTCCGGAAGCCTGATCGTTTCCTCGAACTTGAACCCGTCGATCAGTCCCGTCGCATAGGCCAACGGGCCACGACTCAACGCGACGTAGTCGAAGCGCAACACCTGCTGCTTCACCTCGCTGCCATCGGGCGCGCGCGATTCCTGCACGTTGCGGTTGCTGCGGAAGTGCAAGGCCGGCGCCATCGACAGGCGCAGGCGGATGCGGTCGCCAGGGCGCCATACGCGCACGATGCGCAGCCATTCTCCGGCCACGACAGCATCGACGGGCTCGCCGTCGACTTCGGCGCCGGCGTTGCGCAACCAGGATGGAATGCGGATCTCGATGGCGAAGCGGGTGGCGCGCTCCGGCTCGACGCGGATGTCCACGTCGCCGTCGAACGGGTAGTTCGTGGCCTGGCTCAGCACCACTTCGCCGGCCACCGGCATCAGCAGCTTCGCCGAGCCCGGGCCGAGCAGGTTGATGCGCAAGCCGCCGGTCGTCCCGCTGTAAGCCAGCTCCGGCAATTCCTCCAATGCCATCGCGCCGCTGGATTTGCAGCAACGCCAGTAGGTCGTATGCACGCGCTTGCCGTTGGGGAACGAGTAGTAGCACCAGTCCTCGCCGTCGGGCGCGGCCGCGCCGAGCAGGTCGTTGTAGGCGGTGCGTTCGATTTCCTCGGCATAGCGCGCAGCGCCGGTGATGCGCAGCAATTCGCGGTTGAGTTGCAGCCAGGCCAGTATCGAACAGGTTTCCACGTAGCCCTGCGGGCTGAATACGTTCGCCGGGTTGAACACTTCGCGCGAACGATGGGCGACACCACCCCATGGGCCGCCGCCCAGGGTCAGATGGTGGTCGCGGATGTTGCGCCACAGCCGTTCCACCGCGGCGAGGTAGGCCGGGTCGCCGGTCGCGCGGTGCAGCTTGGCCAATCCGACCAGGTTCCACAGCAACTGGTAGGCCTTGCCGGTGGCGATTTCCGAAGCGTCTGCGCCTTCCAGCGCACGGCCGAGCAGGCGCAACGCCGGATTGGCCTCGATCTGCTCCAGCACCAGCAACGCCAGTTCGAGGAAACGCTGTTCGCCGCTGGCGAAATGCAACTCGACCGCGGCATCCAGCAGCACCGTCGCCGACATGCCGTGATGGTTGCCGAGGCTGTTGATGTCGATGCCGGCGCGCAGCATGCGCAGGCACAGGTCGCCGATGCGCATGGCGGCTTCGAGATGCCGGGATTCACCAAGCGCGCGCCAGGTTTCGACCAGGCCGACGACCAGGTAACTGTGCGTCCACACATCCCAGGTGCGCATTGCGGGCGCGCCGTCCCAACTGACCGGTTTCGGCGGTTGCGGCACCATGAAACGGCGCGGCGGCGCATAGGTGCCGAGATAGCCATCGGGTTCCTGCACCGACGCCAGGTAATCGGCGACCCGGCGCAGGTGCGCCGCCAGCGTCGCGTCGTCGCTGCGCATCACCGCCTTCGCCGCCGCATACAGCCATTTTCCGGCATGTTCGCCGTACCAGTCGCCTTCGAAGTTGGCCGCCCGGTGCTCCGGAGAAAACAGCGCGATGGCGGGACTGCGCTCGTCGACGATGAAATGCAGCAGGCGGCCACGCAGGTTCGCTGCCAGCGCTTCGCCCAACACCCCGCCCAGTTCGGTACGGCCTGGATTCATTGCTTGAGATACCTCGCCATGGCGTCGATCTGTTCCTTGCTGAGTCCTTGCGCCTGCATGCGCATCGCACCATGGTCGAGCGCATCCACGATGCATTGACGGGGGCGCGCCGCCAGCACGGCCTTCGGAGGAATATTGCCTTGCGGATGGTCATGGCACATCGCGCAGCGCTGCCGGTAAATGCCCGCGGCGTCGAGGTCGGCGACCTCGGCGGACGCCGCCGCATCTTTCTTGCCGGGCACGGTTGAAGATGCCTGTTGCCGATTCGCCAGCCGTCGACCACCGTGCCCGAAGGCCTGGATACGGTCGGTGCCGACGAAGGCCAGGCCACCGCCGAACGCGGGCTCGTTGTACTTGCCGCTGGTGAACAATTCACCCGGCGCGCTGCGCCACAGCACATCCAGGCTGTGCGCATCCAGCGCATACAGCACCGGCCGCGGCACCCCATCGCCGGACAGCAACGCCGAACGCGACGCGTTCTCATCGAGAACCCAGACGATGGCGTTGCGCGGCCCGTCGCTGGTCACCACCGGCGAGCCGGGATTGCCCAGCACCAGGCCGCGGTTGCTGCGGTCGACGCGAAGGTATGGCGGTCGCCCGGGCGTGCGCACCACTTCTAGGCGGACCACCGACGGCGGCTCGCTCTTCGACGATCCCGGCGCAGCCTTGGTGTTGCCGGTGGCGAACAGGTAATCGATACCGCGCCCGTCGCGGAATGCGGCGGGCAGCGAACGCGCCCGCGCCAGGTCGAGCGCCGCGTCCTCTTCCGAATACGGCCCGAACACGTTCAACGGACCGCGTGTGCCGAATTGCGGCTGCACTTGCGGGGGCAACAGGGAACCGTCGCCGGAAGCATCCGTGCTGCATGCGGGACGCCGATCGAGTCTTCCCGGCAGGCGATCGCGATCGAGCAGGTAGAAATTGCCCTGCTTGCCGCCGACAGCCAGCAGGCGCGGCCCTCCGCCGGCCGGCGCATCCGGCAGCAACAGCACGCCGCCGGAACCGAGATCGATATCGTTCTTCGCGGTGGTGCAATGGTTGAACGGCGTATAGGTACCTTGCAGCACGAAGCCATTCCCGCCCGGTTGCGACAGCTTCAGCACCGACTGCGTCCAGTCGTGCGCCTGTTCCTTGTAGCCGTCGAAACCGCTGCCGGTGACGACGTACACGCTGCCTTGCGCGTCCACCGCCGGCCCGCCGGCGCCCCAGATGCCG
>DASRYD010000192.1:0-5816 GCA_035653955.1 Pseudoxanthomonas sp. | reverse complement strand
GTGCGGAGCAACGGCGCCTGGTCGAAGCGATGGCGCTGGACATCGGCGAGGCGGTGGTGCGCACGCGCCTGGTCGCCGACCTCGAACAGGCGCGCGTCGGCAACGAAACCGAACGGTTGAGATCCGCGCTGCTGTCGTCGGTGTCGCACGACCTGCGCTCGCCGCTGGCCGCCATGGTCGGCTCGGCCGGGAGCCTGGCCAACTACAGCGACGCGATGAGCGCCGATGACCGCAAGAGCCTGCTCGACACCATCCTGATGGAAGGCGATCGCCTCGACCGTTACATCCAGAACCTGCTCGACATGACCCGGCTCGGCCATACCGGGCTCAGCCTCAACCGCGACTGGATCGGCGTCGACGAACTGATCGGCTCGGCGACCGGACGCCTGCGCCGTTATCAGCCGGAAGTCGCGTTGCGCGTCGATCTCGCGCCGGACTTGCCGCCGATCTGGGTGCATCCGGCGCTGGTCGAGCAGGCCTTGTTCAACGTGCTGGAGAACGCGGCCAAGTTTTCTCCGCCGGGCAAGGCGATCGAAGTGGCGGCGCGATTGGCGGAAGGCGCGCTGCAAGTCGACGTGCGCGACCATGGCCCCGGCATTCCCGAGGATGAACGCAAGCGCATCTTCGACATGTTCTACAGCGTGGAACGCGGCGACCGCGGCCGCCACGGCACCGGTTTGGGCTTGACCATCGCGCAGGGCATGGTCGGTGCGCACGGAGGCAGCGTCGAGGCCTTGCCCGCGCCGGACGGGCAGGGCACGCTGGTGCGCATTACCCTGCCATTGATGAAGCCGCCAGCGAAGCAGCCGGATGCCGACTGAAGCCACGACCACGCCGGCGCGCGTGCTGGTGATCGACGACGAACCGCAGATCCGCCGGTTCCTCGACATCAGCCTGCGCGCGCAGGGCTACGAAACGGTGTCGGCCGCGACCGGCAGGGAAGGGCTCGAGTCGCTGGCCGCGCAGGGGGCCGATCTGGTCGTGCTGGACATCGGCCTGCCGGACATCGACGGCCACGAAGTGCTGCGCGAATTGCGCCAATGGACGCCCGTGCCGGTGATCATGCTGAGCGTGCGCGCGGGCGAAGCCGAGAAGGTCGCCGCGCTCGATGCCGGCGCCAACGATTACGTGACCAAACCGTTCGGCACCCAGGAACTGATGGCGCGCATCCGCGCATTGCTGCGCCAGCACGCGGGCGCGAAGGAAGAGAACGTCGTCTTCGACGATGGTCGCCTGCACATCGACCTGGCCCGTCGCGAAGTGCGGCTAGAGGGCGAACTGCTGGCCTTGGGTCGCAAGGAATATGCGCTGCTGGCGCTGCTGCTGAAGAATGCGGGCCGCGTCGTCACCCAGCCGCAGATCCTGCGCGAGGTCTGGGGATCGACCCATGTCGATGACACCCATTACGTGCGGATCCTGGTCGGCAAGTTGCGGCAAAAGCTGGGCGAGAACGCCGTATCGCCGCGTTATATCGCGACCGAGCCCGGCGTGGGACTCAGGTTCGTCGATTCGAAGTAGCCGGCGCCTGCGCCTGTCGGCGCTCTTCGGCGCGGCGGCGCTGGGAGCCTTCGGCGGTGTGCAGATAGGTAGTGAAGCCGTCGTTCGCAGGGGGATGGAATTCAGCAGCATGAGGGCGCTGACCTGACCCCGATGCCCTGCGCCATGGACGATCAGATGCATGAGCATTTCCTCTCGCGACATGCGGCCCGGTGCGCCGTCGGTAAAGGCGAAATCGATCCGTTCTGCCAGCTTGTCGCTGTCGAGCGACGAGACGTATTCGACGTACTCCCGGTCGGACGCCCGGATCTCGGCGGACAAATCCGCCAATGTCGGCATCTGACCCAGGTTGGCCGATGCGTAGGCGTGATCGCCTCGCCGCAGGTGCGCGGCAAAAATCCGGTCGACGACATGGGTGTGGCTCAATGCCTTCACGGCAAGATCGGCGACCGGACTTTCGTCTCCAAGCCGGGCCAGGGCGGTCAGCAACTCGTCGTTCGCCCAGGCCTTGTATTGGAACAGGCGCTTCAGGGTCTCTTGCATGCGGAACTCCGGATCGTGGTCGCTCGGTGGGGTGTTGGATCGAGTTGAAGCCCCGCTACAGATCCAATGGAGGCTTCACGATCATCAGCAGGACGATCAGGCCGAACAGTCCCATCATCGCCATGCGCCCAAGAAGGGCAGGGGTATCCCGGACGAGAGCCCTGACGTCGTCGCTGGATGCGGTTCCCTTCAATAGCGGGTGGGCCTGCATCTTCCATGGACGGACGAAGCGGCGCTCCACCACGATCAGAAGCGCGACCAGGACCAACGAGGCGATCAGCCATGCGGTCAGGGGCCAGCCCCCTGCAAAGAACAGCGCGATGCCGGCCAATACGCCGATGGGGACCACGATTCCGGCGCATCGGCTCAGATGGAGCGCCGCGCGGGCCGACATGGCATGGCCACGCCGAGCGATGGCGAGTAGTAACTCGCTGGCTACGAACAGGAGCAGGGCGAGGCACATGCCGTAGCCATGAAGGCCCAGGAGGATTGGATAAAGCATGGGGTTGGTCTCTGTACTTTCGGGATAACGTTGTCCGCATCGGCAAGAGGAGCTACACCCATATCTCGGCGGACGCGACGGATGAGCTGCCATCGATCTTCGGCTCCACGAGCATGATCGAGCACTCGTCCGCCGCCACCGGGTGATGCTCCATGTCGCGCGGGACCACATACATCTCGCCAGCCGAAAGCCACACGGCGCCATCGTGCAGTCCCAGCATGAGTTCGCCATCCAGCACGATGACGATCCTGTCCGCGGGGAACCGCCAGACTTCCCTGCCGAGCAATTTGACCAACTTCAACTGGCAGTCGCCGGTTTCCGCGATGATCCGCGGGGACCCGTGGTCGGCGAACTTGGCGAATTTGTTCCAGAGGTTTATTGCGGCGTTCGGCATGGCATGAGGGTTGGTAAGACGAGTGGCCTGGTGGCTCGACGCGTGTCCGGCGACATGGGTAAAATACGAGCAATAGCTCGTATTTCATACTCGCATTCCGGATGGCGCGACATGGCCAGGAAACCGCTTACGAAACCGCGGAAAAAAGCCTCCCAGGAGCGCTCGCGCGCGACGGTCGATGCATTGGTCGAGGCTACTGCTCGCATTCTGGTGGAGGAGGGCTTCGACAAGGCCAGTACCAACCGGATCGCCGAAGTCGCCGGGGTCAGCGTTGGATCGCTCTACCAATACTTCCCGAGCAAGGAAGCGCTTGTCGTTGCCGTCATCGGCCGCCACAACCAAGCCACCATGCAGCTCGTCCGAACGGTGCTTTCCGAAGTCGCTGCCCAACCCATCGAATATGCGATTCCAAGAATCGTCGCGGTCGCGATCCGTGCGCACCGAATCGACCCGAAGCTGCATCGCGTCCTGACCGAACAGATTCCGCGCACCGGGCAGCTGGAGAATGTCGAGGCGTTCAACCGGGAGTACTTCGCGCTCTTCCGTGAGTACCTCGCCAACCGCCAGGGCGACCTGCGCGCGGTCGACCTGGACCTGGCCGCCTACGTATGCGTGACCTCGATAGAGGCATTGGCCCACCACGCGGTGCTGCGCAGCACGAGGCTGATGGACCAAGAGGCGGAAGCCCTGGTAGACGAGGCCTCGCGGATGATCGTCGGCTACCTGTCGCGGTAACCGCTGGGCGGGAGCGTGCAGCGGCGAGTCCGGTCGATGTTCGATGGCCCTACGCCATGTGGCTCTCCATTCCTTTGTTGTGCGGGATTCTGCGCGAGGTATGCGTCCAGGGAATTGCTCTCGCCGAAAGCTTCATTGGAATGCGACGAAGTCAGCGGCCTATGCTGCGCCAGCCGCTTGAGACCGTGCATTCATCCGGCGCCCCAAAAAACGGGAAAACCATGGCTGTCGATATCCGAGGCGACGCGAGCGCAATGGCTGGGCAGGGGTGGAGAGACGCCAACGCGGCGTGCTCGCGTCGAATTCGCTATCGATGGATGCCATTCTCGATATTGGTGCGCCGCATGTTTCGCGGTGAACCTAGACGATCCGCGGATGGCAGGCATCGGCGCCACGAGCTCCTTGCGTGATGCCAGCGGATATCGGCGCTACCACCATTCTCCAGCCATGAAACTGTCGAGACGATCTTTTCTTGGATCCGCCGCCGCGGCGACGTTCCCCTTGTGGGGCGCAAGAGCGTCAGCGCTCGTGCCCGCCTTCGCTCCGGCCTGGGGCTCGCTGGTGGACGGCTACCGCGCGCCCGACTGGTTCCGCGACGCCAAGTTCGGCATCTGGGCGCATTGGAGCGCGCAATGCGTGCCCGCGATGGGCGACTGGTACGCGCGCAACATGTACCGCCAGGGCAACTGGCAGTACGAGCACCACCTGAAGACCTACGGCCATCCGACCAAGACGGGCTTCATGGAGATGCAGAACCGCTGGAAGGCCGACGCCTGGGAGCCCGAAGCGCTGATGGACCTGTACGAGAAAGCCGGCGCCAAGTACTTCGTCGCACTCGCCAACCATCACGACAACTTCGATGCCTACGAGTCCAGGTACCACGCATGGAATTCGATGCGCGTCGGCCCCAGGCGCGACATCGTCGGTACCTGGGCCAGGGCGGCGCGGGCGAAAGGCCTGCGTTTCGGCGTCAGCAACCATTCGGCGCACGCCTGGCACTGGCTGCAGACGGCGTACGGCTACGATCCCGAGGGTCCGCTGGCCGGCCAGCGCTACGACGCCTACCGGCTGACCAAGGCCGACGGCAAGGGCACCTGGTGGGAAGGCCTCGACCCGCAGGAACTGTACACCGGCCGCAACATCGTGATGCCCGACGGTATCACCACGATCCGAACCGCCAACGAGTGGCACGACGAGAACACCGGCTTCTGGGACGAGAAGCCGCCGATGTCCAACCCGGCATTCGTGCGCCAGTGGTACCTGCGCGCACGCGACCTGATCGACCGCTACCGGCCCGACCTCGTCTACTTCGACGATACCGGACTTCCGCTCGGCCAGGCCGGCCTGGACATCACCGCGTATTACTACAACGCCAGCATGGCCTGGCACGGCGGCAAGCTGGAGGCCGTGGTCAACGCCAAGAAGATGCCGCCCGAACGTCGCGCGGGCCTGGTCGAGGACATCGAGCGCGGCCAGCGGGACGGCATCGAGCCGTTGCCGTGGCAGACCTGCACCTGCATCGGCGACTGGCATTACAACCGCTCGCTGTTCGACAACCACCAATACAAGTCCGCCGCGAGCGTGATCCATCGACTGGCGGACATCGTCGCCAAGAACGGCAACCTGCTGCTGTCGATCCCCGTGCGCGGCGACGGCAGCATCGACGCCGACGAGCGCAAATTCCTCGCGGCGATGGCCGACTGGATGGGACGCAACGGCGAAGCCATCCATGGCACGCGACCCTGGCGCAGCTTCGGCGAAGGACCCACGCGGGTGGGTAGCGGAGGTTTCAGCGAAGGCCAGGCGCAATCGTTCACCGCCGAGGACATCCGCTTCACCAGCAAGGCGGGCGCCCTGTATGCCATCGTGCTGGGCTGGCCGCGCGACGGCGTGTTGCGTATCGCCTCGCTGGCGGAAGAGTCGGCCCTGGCGCCGGGCGCCATCGAGCGCGTCGAGGCCTTGGGTTCGACCGATGCCCTGTCGTTCGAGCGCAGTCGCAAGGGTCTGGAGATCAGGCTGCCCGCCGGACTTGCGGGACAGGCGGCGGTCGCGCTGAAACTGAGGGGGCCGGGACTCGCATGGGCATTGCCTCGCGAGTATCGGGGGCGATCCGCGCCGCCGCGCGGGGCGCGCTCGCAGCAAGTC
>DASRYD010000191.1:0-9607 GCA_035653955.1 Pseudoxanthomonas sp. | reverse complement strand
GGCAGGCCGGGTCTACCGGCTGCGCCAGCCCCTGTCCCCCGAGTCGGCCACCGACATCCGCCGTCGTATCGCCGCCGGCCAGCCGTGGCGCGACCTGGTGCCCCCGGCGGTGGCCGGATTCATTGCCATGAACGGCCTGTACCGGCGTCCGGCGCTATAATTCGCCCCGTTTCCACACCCGAACACGCCTTTGTCCAGCCAAGCGCAAGTCATCAAGACCCGTCTCCCGAATCCGCCGCCGGCCACGCCGGTCCTGCTTGCCAGCGTGCACGCCGCGGTCGAAGAACTGAAGGCCAAGGACGTCGTCGAGATCGATGTGCGCGGCAAGTCGAGCGTCGCCGACTTCCTGGTCATCGCATCGGGCACCTCGACCCGCCACGTGAAATCGATCGCCGATGAAGTGGTCAAGTTCGCCAAGAAGCTGGACGTCATGCCGCTGGGCGTGGAAGGCGAGCGCGAAGCCGAGTGGGTGCTGGTCGACCTCGGCGACGTGATCGTCCATGTTATGCTGCCGCGCGTGCGCGAGTTCTACGCGCTGGAACGGCTGTGGACGGTCGGCGACCAGGCGCCGGAGGAAGTTTCCGAAACGGCGGACGAAAGCCGGCTGTAATCCTTTCGCCGGCAACGACGGATGCCCGGATGAAGGCCCGCCTGATCGCCACCGGCGAACGCGCACCCGCCTGGGTGGCGCAAGGCTTCGCCGAATACCAGAAGCGCCTGTCGCACTGGCTGCCGTTCGAGCTGGTCGAGGTTGAGCCCGGCCTGCGCGGCAAGGGCCGCGACCCGCGGCGGGCGATGGAGGACGAGGGCAAGCGGGTACTGGCGGCGATCCCCAAGGGTGCGCACATCGTTGCGCTGGAAGTCGCCGGCAAATCGCATACGTCCGAACAGCTTGCGCAACGGCTGGAACACTGGCGTGGACAAGGCCGCGATCTGGCTTTCCTGATCGGCGGCCCGGAAGGCCATGCGCCCGATGTCTTGGCCGCGGCGAACGAGACATGGTCGCTGGGTCCGCTCACCCTGCCGCACATGCTGGCGCGACTGGTCGTCGCCGAGCAGCTTTACCGTGCCGCCGCGCTGCTGGCCAATCATCCTTACCATCGCGCCTGAGCCCTGGCCGCCGCGTGCCGGCCGCCGCGTTAGTCGGGTCGGATGCCGAAGTGCAGGGAGTACGCGATGGCTACGACCGAACAGAGCCAGGCGCCAACGGGGCAGCGGTTCTGGAAGGACCTGTTGTTGCCCACCGTCACCGTGGTGCTGGCGGTGTTCGGCGCATGGCAGACCTTCGACAAGATGCGCAAGGAACAGCAGACCGCCGATGCCCGTGCCCGGCTGGACGCGTTGAAGCTGGACCTGGAATCGCAATTGCGCGGCGACGCGCGCGAGCGCAACCAGCAGGAATTCATGCTGAAGGTGTTCGATTTCGTCCAGGACGCGGTCAAGGAAAAAGACGCCAACGAGCGCAGGGAAGCGGCGGCGCTGGCCTTGGTCGATACCCTGCCGGACACGGACATGAAGCTGTCGCTGAGCCGGATACTGAAGGCGGGTGCGGCTTCGGAACAGGTCAGGCAACAGGCGGCGGCGGTGGCCAGGACGGTGGACGCCAACCTGGTCGATTGGGCGAACTGGGACGTCGACGTGTTCGCCTGCGAGAGTTCCGGCGAACGCGCACGCGACGCGAGCGCCCGCGTCGTCGATGCGATTCGCCAAGGCAGGGCTTCGGGCCGGATTCGTGCGCGCGCGCTGGCGGCAACCACCAATGCGGGTCCGGGGTATCGCTACAGCGGGTGGACGGTGGCCTACAACGCAGGCAGCGAAGACGCGATGGCAGCGAAGTTGAAGCAGTTGCTATCGGATGTCGGCGGCGAAGCCGTGCAGTTGCGCCCCGTCGCGACGCCGACGCGATGGTACCTGAGCGCCTTCATCTGCCCGCCGGCAGGCAATTGAACGCCTTGCCCCCTCGCCGGGATGAGGGGGCAAGCGCAGGTGGCGCTATTGCAGCGAGAACACGATCGGCACCAGGCCGTAGGCCTGCACAGCATGGCCGTCCTTCATCGCCGGCTGGAAGTGCCAGCGCTTCAGCACGTGCTGCACGGCGCTCTTGTCGAGGTTGCGGTTGCCGCTGCTGGTCTGCACCACGACCTCAAGCGGCGTGCCATCGGTATCCACCAGTACTTTCAGCACCACCGTACCTTGGATTCCGGAGCGCAATTCGGCGCGCGGGTAGGGTGGGGGCGATACCTCGCCATATCCGAGCGAAGCGACCGCGATAGGGCCGATTTCGGCCGGGCCCTGAGCCGCGCCGATGCCGGCGTCCCTGACCTGGGTGTCGACGACTCGTGCATCGCCGTCGACGATCGCGGGTGGGTCGGCGATGGGTTCGATCGGCCTGGGCGTATCGGTCTTCTTCGGTACCTCGACTTTTTCCCGTGTGGTCACCGGAACCGTAACGGGCTTCTTCAGTTGTTCCTTTTCGCGTTCTATCCAGCGGATTTCCGGATTCTTGGGCCTGGTGGCCTGCCGCACCTGCGGCGCGGTCATCGGGATCAGGAGCAGCATCAATGCCAGCGCATGCAGCGCGATGGCGGCGGCGAAGCCGAGGATGCGGGAACCGTCGATGCGGTTGTCGGAACCGTAAGGCAGCGAGCGAACCATGATCCACCTCCATAGCAAGGGTATGCAGAGGGAACAACGCGCCAGCGCGGGGTTCGGGGTTGGCCGGCCCGGCTTCGCCTACTGTGTACTCCCAATGAGAACGGTTCGCAACTGGAGTCTGGTCTAAGGCGCAGGCAAACAAAAACCCGGCCCCGCGATCGACGGGGCCGGGCTTCGCCGCTTTGGAGAGAGTCGAGAGAAGCGGCGAAAACTCGCTTACTTGAAGGTGTACTTGACCCCCACGGTGAAGTAGCGGCCCATCGCGCCGCTGAAATCCAGCGGGTTGTAGTTGAGCGCGCCGTAGGTGACCGGGTCGAGCGGAGCGATGCGGTCGCCGACGTTCTGCACGGAGCCGAAAATCGCCAGCGCTTCGGTCGCCTTCCAGTTCGCCGACAGATCCACCGTGGTGAACGACGGGATCTTGCAGCCGCTGGGCGCGTCCTCGCCGTTGGCGAACGTCGCACCGCAGCCTTCGCCGCTGGAATACGGCACGGTGTTGTCGAAGCTGCTGCGATAGTTGGCCACGCCGCTGACGCTCCAGTCGCCGATGTCCCAGGTGGCGCCGAAGTTGATGCGATCCTTCGGCGTGCCGATGCAGTTGGTCACGTTGCAGTTGTCGTGGGTGCCCTCGATTTCGACGACGTCGCCTTCGATGTCGATGGCATAGCGCTCGATGTGGCTCCACTGCAGGTCCAGGGTCAGCTTGCCCGCACTGTCCATGTTGAAGACCTGGCGGGCATCCAGGTCGATGCCTTCCACCGTGGTCGAATTGGCGTTGATGTAGTCGGTGAACACCGCCAGCGGCGTGCCGCTTCCGGGTACGCCGGGCACTTCGTCGTCGCCACGGATCACGTTGCCAGCGGCCAGCGCCTGCTCGTAGCTCTGGGTGGTGATCTCGTCTTCGCGCTTGATCTTCCAGGCGTCGAGGGTCAGCGTGGTGGTGGCGGTCGGCTGCAATACCACGCCGACCGAATAGCTCTTGGACGTCTCGGGGTCTAGGTCGGGATTCGGGCGATTGATGAAGGCCACGCCGGTGGGGCAGTTGGTCGGCGTCGGCTCGATTCCGCAGCGGACCGGATCGGCGACGTTGGCGAAGCCGACCGACGAGCCTGCGGTTTCGGCCGCGTTCGGCGCGCGGAAGCCTTCGGCATAGGTGCCGCGCAGGGCGATCCAGTCGGCCGGCTTCCACTTCACGCCGAACTTCGGCGTCAGCGAAGTCTCGCCTTCGCGATAACTGTCCATGCGCACCGCGCCGGACAGTTCCAGCGACTTCAGCACCGGTGCGGTCACCTCGGCGTAGGCCGAGGTGACGGTTTCCTCGCCGTTGTAGGCCGAATAGCCCAGGCCGATGATGTTGCCTTCTTCAGTGAAGCTCACCGGATCCAGCGACGCACGCAGGCGCCGCCATTCGGCGCCGAAGGCCAGGCCCACCGGGCCGCCGGGCAGTTCGCCGAAGCTGCGCGAGATGCTGGCGTCGAGCACGTCCATCGTGGTGTTGGCGCGCGCGCTGATCGTCGGGGAAATGTAGTCGTACAACTCCGGCGAGTTCATGCCCGCGTTCGTGCCCAGGCGCCACCAGCCGACCGGGCTGGTATCGCCGGCGGTGAGCACTTCGCGCACGCGGTCGTAGCGCAGGAAGCCGGTGCGATCCTGGTTCAACTGGGTCTGCGAATGCAGGTAGCCCACGTCGTAATCCCATTCGCCGGCCGCGCCCTTGATGCCGACCAGGAAGCGGAAGAAGTTGTTGTCGGTCTCCGTGTGACGCGGGCCGACATCGAAGGCCGCATAGCGCAGGCGCGCGTCCTGTCCGGTCGGGTTGTCCGGGTGGTTCGCGCCAAGCACGACCGCGCCGGGTCCGCTGCTGGCGTTCACGGCGCCTGCCAATGGCGAGCCCCAGGCGCCGGACACGCCGCTGGGCGTGTTGGTGAAGGCGCTGTTCTTCTTGCCGTACGCGAGTTCGGTGTACAGCTCGGCGTTGTCGCTGAGGGCGAAGGTGCCGCGCGAATAGAAGTTCAGGTACTTCTGTTCCGGCTGCAGGCTGGTGAACTGGGCGCTGTCCCAGACGCAGCCGCCTCCGGAATCGGCCTGGCTCGCGTTCGAAAACTGCGCGCAGTCCTCGGCCGTGCCCAGGGACCGCCAGTCGCCCGGACCGTATTCGATCGTGCCGACCGGCGAATTCTGCGCCGAAGTGCCGAAGTTGTAGCCGACCAGTCCGCCGAACGAAGTGTTGTCGTAACCCCAGCGCGAGATGTCGCCGGTGCCGATCCACTTGCGATCCTTGCGGTCGCGGACGAAGACCTCATCGCTCTTGCCTGCTTCGACGGTGAAGAAGAAGTTCGCCCCGTCCTCGCTCAGGTTGCCCGCGCCCCAGGTCAGCGATGCCTTGCTCTCGTTGCCGTCGCCTTCCTCCGACATGCCGTACGACGCGGTGGCCACCGCGCCTTCGAAATCGTTGCGCAGGATGATGTTGACCACGCCGGCGATGGCGTCGGAGCCGTAGATCGCCGAAGCGCCGTCCTTCAGCACTTCCACGCGTTCCACCGCTTCCAGCGGGATGATGCTCAGGTCGGTGAACACCTTCTGGCCGTCGTCGGCCATGCCGTACGGCGCGATGCGGCGGCCGTTGACCAGGACCAGGGTGTTGCCGGCGCCGAGGCCGCGCAGCGAAACGCCCGAGGCGCCCGAGGCGAAGCCGGCACCGAAGCTCTTCGGCACGGAACCGGAGCCGTCCACGGTCAGGGTCTGCAGGTATTCGCCGATGGTCTTCTTGCCGGTGCGGTCGATTTCCTCGCGCTGGATGGTCTGGACCGGCGATGCGGTTTCGGTCTCGGTGCGCAGGATGCGCGAACCGGTGACGGTGATCTTGTCCAGCTCGGTGGTCTGCTGCGGGTCGGCGGGTGCTTCGGGCGCCTGTTGCGCGAGGATCGCCTGCGGCGCGGCCAGCGCCAGTATCGCCAGCGTGGTGGCAAGATGCAGTCGCGTCCGCCGAAGCTTGCGATGGCCATGGAAGGAAAAAGTCGCCACGATGGTCTCCCGGGTTGCGTCGATGAAGAAGGGGAAGGATTCGGTGAACCCTTCGGAAATTCTCCGTTCGCGCGGTGTGGAAGACCGGTGACTGCGCAGTCATGAATGTGAGCGATCGCGCGACGTGGCTTGGTCCTCCTCATGCAAATAACGCCATGGCAATGCGCTTGCGCGGTCGGGTTCGTGATTGACGAAATTGAACGAGACGTGATTTCGTGCGGCACGGCTGAACGACGTGCGCGCATTGGGCGGAACCCCGACCTTCCCCGGAAACCATCGAAGGCCGAAAACGAAAACAGGGCCGAAGCCCCGTTTCCATTGCGGACGAAGCGCCAGCGGTTACTTGCCCAGTTCGAACACCACGTCGAGGCTGACCGACAAGGTGGTTTCGCCCGGCGACACCGAAGTTTCCTTGGCCATGCCGGCATCGGCGGCCATCGCCCGCATCATCGGCATCGGCGGCGGGAAGCCACCATTGCCGCCCTCGTTGATGCTGACGATGCGGCGCACGCGCAGGCCCAGCGCCTTGGCGTAGGTTTCGGCGCGCGCCTGCGCCTTCTTCAGCGCGGCCAGGCGCGCTTCGTCGCGGACCGGTTCGGGCTGGTCGATCTCGAAACTGGGGCCGTTGATCTGGTTGGCGCCGACCGCGGCCAGCGCATCCAGCACCTTGCCCAGCTTGGTCAGGTCGCGCACTTTCAGGTTGACCGTGTTGCTGGCCTGATAGCCGGTGATCTGCGGGGCCTGGTTTTCGGCGTACTTGTATTGCGGGGACAGGTTGATGCCGCTGGTCTGGATGTCCTTCTCGGCGATGCCGGCGGCGCGGATCGCGGCCATTACCTTGTCCATCTGTTCGGCGTTCTGGCGCATGGCGGCGTTGCCGTCGGTGGCCTGGGTGACCACGCCGGCCGAGATCGTCGCCACGTCGGGCACGCGCTTGGCCTCGGCCTCGGCCGACACGTTGAGCAGGGTACCGTCGCCGGGAATGGCATAGCCGGGGGCGGTCTGGGCGCAACTGGTCATGGCAGGAGCTCCGAAGGCGAGGGACAGGGCAAACAGGGAACGGGACAGGGCGTGGCGCATGGAACTCCTCCTTGGTTGGGTGCGGCACCAGGTGCCGACGATACGCGAATGGCGCGGTTCGGGCGTATGAACGCGCTGTGAGCCGGATCGGGGTTCGGCGTAGCCGGGCCGGGTTTGCGGCCATTCAGTCAGGTGACGCGGGTTACCATTCCCCGATGTTGCACCTCGCTTCTCAATCCCCCCGTCGCGCCGAACTGCTGACCCGCCTCGGGCTGGACTTCGGTCGCATCGACCTGGACATACCCGAGCACCGGCAGCCGAACGAATCGGCCGAGGAATACGTGCGCCGCGTGGCCCGCGAAAAGGCAGGCGCAGGCCTGCTGAAGGTGATCGCGGTGCCCGGCGCGGTGGTGCTGGGGGCCGATACCGAGGTGGTGCTGGACGACGAAGTGTTCGGCAAGCCGGCCGACGAGGCCGATGCCGCGGCGATGCTGCACCGGCTGTCCGGGCGCACCCATCGGGTGATTTCGGCGGTGTCGGTGGTCAGCGCGGCGCGCGAGGCACAGGCGGTATCGGTGTCCGAAGTGACCTTCACCGAACTGGGCGATGCCGACATCGCCGCATACCTCACCAGCGGCGAGGCGATGGGCAAGGCCGGCGCCTATGCGATCCAGGGTCGCGCCGAGCAATACGTGACCCGGTTGTCCGGCAGTTTTTCGGGGGTGATGGGCCTGCCGCTGCACGAGACGGCGAAACTGCTGCGCGAGTTCGGGGTGCTGCGATGAAATTCGTCCGGCAAGCGGAAACACTTTCCGCGGGAGCGGCCTTGGCCGCGAATGCTTTTCGGAAAGGCCCGGTTCGGCATGATGGGCCCGGATCCGGAATCGATGGCGGAATCAAGGGCATTTGCGAGCAAGCTCGCTCCCACGCAAGGCTAGTCGCATGAGCGAAGAAATACTGGTTAACGTCACCCCGCGCGAAACCCGCGTTGCCGTGGTCGAAAGCGGCATGCTGCAGGAGCTGCACATCGAACGTGGTTGGCGGCGCGGCGTGGTCGGCAACCTGTACAAGGGCAAGGTGCAGCGGGTGATGCCCGGCATGCAGGCGGCCTTCGTCGATGTGGGGCTGGACCGTGCGGCGTTCCTGCATGCCAACGACATCGTCCGTGCCGCGGCCGTGGCCGCGGTCGATCCCGAGGCGGCCGGCGACGACGTGCCGGCACCCGCGCCCAGCAGCGTGCCGATCATGGACCTGCTGCGCGACGGCCAGGAAGTTGTCGTGCAGGTGGTCAAGGATCCGATCGGCAGCAAGGGCGCGCGCCTGACCACCCAGGTCAGCATTCCGTCGCGCTACCTGGTGCTGCTGCCGCAGTCGCGGCAGATCGGCGTGTCGGCGCGGATCGAGGACGAGGCCGAACGCACGCGCTTGAAGACCCTGGTCGGCGAACTGTCGGCCCAGCACGGCGGTTACGGCTACATCGTGCGCACCAACGCCGAGGGCCAGCCGGCCGAAGCGTTGGCCGAAGACATCGCCTACCTGTCGCGTGTGTGGAACGCGGTCGAGCGGCGCGGTCGCGAGGCGCCGGTACAGACCTGCATCTACGAGGACCTGAGCCTGCCGCTGCGCTCGGTGCGCGACCTGATCCGCAAGGACGTAGACAAGGTCAAGGTCGATTCGAAGGAGACCTACGCGCAACTGCAGGCCTTCGTCGCCAAGTACATGCCGGTGCTGGCCGAGAAGATCGAGTTGTATACCGGCGACCGTCCGATCTTCGACCTGTACGGGGTCGAGGACGAGATCGGCCGCGCGCTGGACAAGGAGGTGCCGCTGAAATCCGGCGGCTACCTGGTGATCGACCAGACCGAGTCGATGACCACGGTCGACGTCAACACCGGTTCGTTCCTCGGCCAGCGCAACCTCGAGGAAACGGTCTACCGCACCAATCTGGAGGCGGCGCAGGCGGTGGCGCGGCAACTGCGCCTGCGCAACCTCGGCGGCATCATCATCATCGACTTCATCGACATGAACGATGCCGAACACAAACGCCAGGTGCTGCGCACGCTGGAAAAGTCGCTGGCCAAGGACCACGCCAAGACCACGGTGTACGAGTTCTCGCCGCTGGGCCTGGTCGAGATGACCCGCAAGCGCACGGTGGAAAGCCTGGAACGCCAGTTGTGCGAGCCCTGCCACGAGTGCGGCGGGCGCGGCACGCTGAAGACCACCGAGACGGTGACCTACGAGATCTTCCGCGAGATCACCCGCGCGGTGCGCCAGTTCGAGGCCGGACGCCTGCTGGTGATCGCGTCGCCAAAGGTGGTGGCGCGGATCACCGACGAGGAATCGCCGGCGGTGGCCGAGCTGGAGGAGTTCCTCGGCAAGTCGATCCGTTTCCAGGCCGACGAGCAATACCTGCAGGAGCAGTTCGATGTGGTGCTGCTCTGAGCCCGTGCGGAACCGCATGGCGTCCGATCGTCCGTTTGCATGGTTGAACGCCTGATGCCCACGCCGTGGCACCATCGCCTTCGCCTCGCCCGTCGCGGCATCGGTTACGCCGTCGCCATCGTGCTGGTGTGCATGGCGTTGACGCTGGGCGTCGCCACGCAGGTGCTGCCGCTGGCCGAGCGCCATCCCGAGAAGATCGCGGCATGGCTGAGCGAACGCGCAGGGAGGCCGGTGGCGTTCGACCATGTCGAGACTTCGTGGACGCGGCGCGGGCCGTTGCTGCGCCTCGAAGGGCTGCGCATCGGCGAAGGAGAGGGCGTGCGCATCGGCCAGGCCGAAGTGCTGGTGTCGATGTACGCGGGATTGCTGCCGGGCCATTCCTTCACCGAATTGCGCCTGCGCGGCCTGTCGCTGACCCTGCAGCGCGCCGACGACGGGGCGTGGTCGGTGCGCGGCCTGCCGGGCC
>DASRYD010000190.1:0-12085 GCA_035653955.1 Pseudoxanthomonas sp. | reverse complement strand
GACGTGGAAAACCTCGCCGCGCTGAAGGACGGCGAGGACCTGCGCCTGAGCCTGCATCGCGCCCGTGCGCCGCTGGCCGGCGAAGGCCCGCTGCGCCTCAACCTGTATCGCCGCGACAGCGACATTCCGCTGTCCGACGTGCTGCCGCTGATGGAGAACATGGGCCTGCGGGTGATCTCCGAGCACCCGTACCGGCTGGACATCGACGGCAGCCCGGCCTACATCCAGCAGTTCGAGGTCGAATCGACCGGTGCGCTCGACCTCGACGCGCGCCACCTCGCCTTCGAAGAGGCCTTCGCCGCGATCTGGCGCGGCGACGCCGAGAACGACGGCTTCAACCGCCTGGTGCTGCGCGCCAGCCTGGGCTGGCGCCAGGTCGCGGTGCTGCGCGCCTACTGCAAGTACCTGATGCAGGCCGGCGTGCCGTTCTCGCAGAGCTACGTCGAATCCACCATGGCCCGCTACCCGTTGCCGGCGCGCCTGCTGGTGGAACTGTTCGAAGCGCGCTTCGACCCGGCCACCGGCCGCGAGAGCAAGGCCGAGATCAAGCAGGGCCAGGAACGCTTCGCACAGCAGTTGCGCAGCCTGGCCGGCGGCGACGAAGCCACGCTGGCCGTGCTGCAGGGCGTGATCGACGCGCGCAGCGACAGCCGCGAGCGCCAGGCCGAAGCCATCCACAAGGCGTTGCGCAAGCTGCTGGACGGCGTGTCCAGCCTCGATGACGATCGCATCCTGCGCAGCTACATGGGCGTGATCGACGCGACCCTGCGCACCAACTACTACATCAAGTACCGCGACGGCCTGCGCGCCGACGGCGGCCCCGCCGACTACCTCAGCTTCAAGTTCGATTCGGCCAAGGTGCCCGACCTGCCCAAGCCGCGTCCGTACCGCGAGATCTGGGTCTGCGGTCCGCGCGTCGAAGGCGTGCACCTGCGCTTCGGCCCGGTCGCACGCGGCGGCCTGCGCTGGTCCGACCGCCGCGAAGATTTCCGTACCGAAGTGCTGGGCCTGGTCAAGGCGCAGATGGTGAAGAACACCGTCATCGTGCCGGTCGGCAGCAAGGGCGGGTTCTTCTGCAAGCAGCTTCCCGATGCCTCGGTCAACCGCGAAGCCTGGTTCAACGAGGGCGTGGCCTGCTACAAGCGCTTCATCAACGGCCTGCTCGACCTCACCGATAACATCATCATTGGCGGCAAGATCGTCCCGCCGAACGACGTGGTCCGCCACGACAACGACGACCCGTACCTGGTCGTCGCCGCGGACAAGGGCACCGCGACGTTCTCCGACATCGCCAACGGCATCGCCCGGGCGCACGGCTTCTGGCTCGACGACGCGTTCGCTTCCGGCGGTTCGGTCGGCTACGACCACAAGGGCATGGGCATCACCGCGCGCGGCGCGTGGGAGTCGGTCAAGGGCCATTTCCGCGCGATGGGCCGCGATTCGCAGGCGCAGGACTTCACCTGCGTCGGCATCGGCGACATGTCCGGCGACGTGTTCGGCAACGGCATGTTGCTGAGCGAGCACATCCGCCTGGTCGCCGCGTTCGACCACCGCCACATCTTCCTCGACCCGAACCCGGATGCGGCGAAGTCGTTCAAGGAACGCCAGCGCATGTTCAAGCTGGCGCGCTCCAGCTGGGACGACTACGACCGCAAGCTGATCAGCAAGGGCGGCGGCGTGTTCCCGCGGTCGCTGAAATCGATCGATCTCGCGCCCGAGGCGCGCACGGCGCTGGGCCTGGCCGACAACGTGAAGTCGCTGTCGCCGAACGAACTGATGAGCGCGATCCTGAAGGCGCCGGTCGACCTGTTGTGGAACGGCGGCATCGGCACCTACGTCAAGTCCAGCGGCGAGATCAACGCCAATGTCGGCGACCGCGCCAACAACGCGATCCGCGTCGACGGCCGCGACCTGCGCTGCAAGGTGGTGGGCGAGGGCGGCAACCTGGGCCTGACCCAGCTCGGCCGCGTGGAAGCCGCCCTGCACGGCGTGCTGCTGAATACCGACTTCATCGACAACTCGGCCGGCGTCGACACCTCCGACCACGAGGTCAACATCAAGATCCTGCTGGGCGGCGTGGTCCAGGCGAAGAAGCTGACCCTCGATGCGCGCAACAAGCTGCTGGCCGAGATGACCGACGAAGTCGCCGAGCTGGTGCTGCGCGACAACTACCGGCAGAACCAGGCGCTCAGCCTGATGGAACGGATGAGCGTGTCGCGGCTGGGTTCCAAGCAGCACTTCATCCAGACCCTGGAGGCGCAGGGCCTGCTCGACCGGCAGATCGAATACCTGCCGTCCGACGCCGAACTGGCCGAGCGCAAGGCGCGCGGCATGGGCCTGACCCGGCCCGAGCTCTCGGTGCTGCTGTCGTACTCCAAGCTGGTCGCGTTCCAGCAATTGCTGGATTCGGACATCCCCGAGGACCCGTACCTGTCGAAGGAGCTGCAGCGCTACTTCCCCGAGCCGCTGCAGAAGAAGTACGCGGCCGAGATGGAGAAGCACCGGCTGAAGCGCGAAATCATCGCCACCGCGGTGACCAACACCACGATCAACCGCATGGGCGCCAGCTTCCTGCTGCGCATGCAGGAAGACACCGGCCGCAGCACGGCGGAAGTGGCGAAGGCCTTCACCATCACCCGCGAGACGCTGGATGCGCGCGCGCTGTGGACCCAGATCGACGCGCTCGACGGCAAGGTCGAGGAAAGCGTGCAGATCGACGCCTTGCAGGTGATCTGGCACCTGCAGCGTTCGTTCACCCGCTGGCTGTTGAACCGCGCGGGCGCGATCCCCGACATCACCGCGGCGGTCAATCGTTACCACGACGGCTTCAACGACATCCGCGCCGCGGGCGGCGTGCTGCCGCCGGCGCTGCGCCCGCCCTACGAAGCCAGCCTGAAGGACTGGAAGGCCAAGGGCGTACCCAACGTGCTGGCCGAACAGCTGGCCGCGTTGCCGTACCTGGAGCCGTGCGCCGACATCATCGAAGTGGCGCTGGCGCGCAAGCTGAAGCCGGTCGAGGTGTCCAAGGTGCACTACCGGCTCGGCGAAGCCCTGCACCTGCCGTGGCTGCAGGCGCAGATCGACGCATTGAAGGTCGATGGCCGCTGGCATGCGGTCGCCCGCGGAGTGCTGCGCGACGAGCTGGCCACGCACCAGCGTGCGTTGACCTCGCAGGTGCTGGCGATGCCGGGCGCGACGCCCGACGCCAAGGTCAAGAGCTGGCTGGAGCGCGACGACGCCAGCCTGCGCTTCACCATGAACATGCTCAACGAACTGGCCGCGCAGAAGACGCTGGACTACCCCACCGCGTCGGTGGCGGTGCAGCGGCTGTCCCAGCTGGCGAAGGCATGAGCATGACGGCATGGCAGGCGGGTATCCGCTTGTCGTCCCGCCTCGCTAGAATCGGGGCGATCTTCGGATCGCCCCTTTTCGTTTCAGGGAACAAACCCATGCGCCGCATCGGATGGACGATGGTATTGCTGCTGGTTGCCGTGACCGGCTTCGCACAGACGCGCAAAGAGGTCGGGCAGGTGAAAGGGCGGGCGGTGTACTCCGACCAGATCGTGGGCAAGACCGCGCAAGAACGGTCGGAGGCCGCACGCGACCTGTTCATGAAGCCCATCGTCCAGGGCTGGGCCCGGCAGCATGCCGCGCAGTTCAAGTTGAGTCCTGAAGAGGCCGCTCGGCTGGCGGACGATATCCGTGCGTACGCCGCCTGCAGCGGCAGCGGCTATGCGCTGCCGGAGAATCCGGCCATGCGCGACAAGGTCTTGCAGGGCCTGGGCGGCAACGTCAAGTTGCAGAAGGCCTTGTACGACGCGTTCGGCGGCGGGCGGGTGCTGTTCCAGCAAGGCGGCGTCGAGGCGTTCGACGCGACGCGCAAGTTGCTGGAGCAGAAAGAGGCGAGCGGCGAATTCTCTTTCACCGATCCGCAGGTCAGGGAACTGGCCTACGGATACTGGACCGGCGACCACGGTGCGATGATGCTGTCCGAGCCCGGGCAGATCGCCCGCGCGCTGGATATCCGTTCCATCGTCGCCCGTTGTCCGGGCAAGTAAGCTGTGCCGATTCGCCGGAGCCACGGATGAGCCAGACGCCCCGCATCGCCTTCCTCGCCAGTCCCACGCCCGAGGCCCAGGAGGCTCTGGCGGCATCGGTCCGCGAGCATGGCGCACACGAGCCGGATCAGGCCGACGTGCTGTGCGCGCTGGGCGGCGACGGCTTCATGTTGCAGACCCTGCACCGGCACGGCGGGCTCGGCAAGCCGGTGTACGGGATGAAGCTGGGCACGGTCGGTTTCCTGATGAACCAGTTCCGGCCCGAAGGCCTGCTCGAGCGCATCGCCGCGGCCGAACCGGCCAAGCTGCGCCCGCTGGAAATGCTGGCCCAGGCCGAGTCCGGCGCCAGCACCGGCTCGCTGGCCTACAATGAGGTCTCGCTGCTGCGCCAGACCCGCCAGGCCGCGCATATCCGCATCGACCTCAACGGCCAGACCCGGGTCGACGAACTGATCTGCGACGGCGTGCTGGTCGCCACGCCCGCCGGCAGCACCGCCTACAATTTCTCCGCGCACGGGCCGATCCTGCCGTTGGGTTCAAGCACAATCGCCCTGACCCCGATCGCGCCGTTCCGCCCGCGCCGTTGGCGCGGGGCCATCCTCAAGGCCGATACCGAAGTGCGCTTCCGCGTCCTGGATCCGTACAAGCGCCCGGTCAGCGTCACCGCCGATTCGCACGAAATCCGCGACGTGGTGGAAGTGACCATCCGCGAATCGCGCGACCGCACGGTCACCTTGCTGTTCGACCCCGAGCACAACCTGGAAGAACGCATCCTCAGCGAGCAGTTCGTGGTTTGAGACGCAGTTCCGTTTCCACGCCGTTTTCGTGATGCCATACTCATTGCCGGGGGAGCGGCGCTAACATTGTGCGTCGCGGTGGGGTTCGGATCGGGGTACGGGGTTATGAAAGCGTTGCGATGGCTGGGCCCTTCGGTGGCCGTGCTGGCATTGGCTTGCAGCATGACCGCCCATGCGCAGAGCTGCGGGTTGGACAGCCATCATGTGCCGTTCCAGGTCGATCCCGACACCAAGCCGACCGATGTCGACGAAGAGACCCTGCGCGCGCCCGAACTGAAGGCCCTGCGCCTGGATCGCGGCATCGGCGGTGCGTCCGGCTGCGATGGTTCGGGCATCCTGACCGTGCGCCTGGACTGGCCGCGCGGCGACTACAAGATCGATCAGGTCGGTTTCCAGTTCCGGGTGGTCTCCTCGCAATCGCCGTACGCGGTGTTCCCCGCCGAACCCGTCGCGGTCACCACCGGCGACCGTCGCAGCGAATTGCTGTTCTTCTGGCCGGACGATCCGCCGGGCCGGCAGCAGCCGCTGCACATGGAAGTCGAGGTGCGTGCGGTGACGCGGGGCAACCTGCGCGGGCCGCCGACGCTGTTCACGGTCGACTCGGCGGACCTGGACTGAGCGGAGGCGGATCGTTCTCGCCGCCTGCGACGCGCCCGGGGATAATGTCCGCATGGCCGACAACACCCCCCGACTGCTGACCGTCGCCGTCACTTCGCGCGCACTGTTCGACCTGGAAGAAAGCCACGCGCTGTTCGAACGCGACGGCGTCGACGCCTTCAGCGATTACCAGCGCAACCGCGAGGACGACGTGCTGTCGCCCGGCGTCGCCTTCCCGGTGGTGCGCAAGCTGCTGGCGTTGAACGCCGGCGCGCCGGCCGACGCGCCCCGGGTCGAGGTGATCCTGCTGTCGCGCAATTCCGCCGACACCGGACTGCGCATCTTCAACTCGATCCAGCACTACGACCTGGGCATCGTGCGCGCGGTGTTCACCTCGGGCGAGCCGACCTGGCCCTACGTCAAGCCCTTCGCCGCCAACCTGTTCCTGTCGGCGAATCCCGACTCGGTGCGGCGGGCGCTGGCGCAGGGCATCGCCGCGGCGACCATCCTGCCCGAGGCGAAGACGCCGCTGCAGCGCCACGACCAGTTGCGCATCGCCTTCGACGGCGACGCGGTGATCTTCGGCGACGAAAGCGAGCGGGTTTCGCGCGAGCAGGGCGTCGAAGCCTTCGCCCGCAACGAGCGCGAACGCGCGCGCGAGCCGTTGTCCGGCGGGCCGTTCAAGGGCTTCCTGTCGGCGCTGCACGAATTGCAGGCCGCATTCCCCAGCGGCGACGACGCACCGATCCGCACCGCGCTGGTCACCGCGCGCTCCGCACCCGCGCATGAGCGGGTGATCCGCACCCTGCGCGAATGGGGCGTGCGCCTGGACGAAGCGCTGTTCCTCGGCGGCCGGCACAAGGGGCCGTTCCTGGAGGCGTTCGGCGCCGACCTGTTCTTCGACGATTCGCAACACAACATCGACAGCGCACGCTGGCACGTCACCGCCGGACACGTTCCGCATGGCGTGGCCAACGAGTCATAATCCCTGTTGCGGGGAGCGCCCCTACTGCCTCGGCAGGCGGATATCGCTCAGCTTCCAGCGCAGGCCGTGGCGGGTGAACACGAACACCACCGGCTTGCCATCCTCATCGGTCGTGGTGGCGGTGAAACGCGATGGCGATTCGTAGCGGGTCTGCGCCTGTTTCAGCGGATCGGCCGGTATCGGCTGGCCGTAGCTGTCGCCATCGACGGTTTCGCGCAGCATCTGCTTCCACAGCGAGCGCCCTTGCAGCACGCCTGCGATGCCCAGGGGCGTGACCACGGTGTCGACGCCGCGTCCGGCGACGTTGTTGGCGATCGAAAGCATGAACGAACCGACTGCGTTCGCCTGCAGGTCCGGCCCCGCCTTGCGCGCCAACCAGTCCTCGACCTGCGCGCGCAGGTTGACCCGCAGCGCGGGGAAATCGACATGGCGTTCCAGCTTGCCCATGTCCTGCTCGGCCAGCGCTTCGCGGATGCCGTTGATCGCCAGGTATGGCCCGGCGGCGACATAGCCGAGCAGGGCCAGCAGCACGACGAGGACCAGTGCGATCCATTTTTTCATGTCGATTCTCCGATCTCTCGTTTGGGGAGCGGGCAGGGCGCGCTCCCGCGGAATCAGAACTCCAGGTCCAGCGCCGCGCACAGGTAGTCGACGAACGGCCCCAGCGCGGCCAGGTCGGCGGCGACGACTTGGCGCAGCTTCGGCCCGGTGATGGTCGCGTCGCCCAGATCGCGCCAGAACACGAAGTTCCTGTGCTTGAGATCGTCGATGAACTCGAAATCCGCCGGGAACCCGCGCGGTGGCCGGGTCAGCATTTCGCTTTGCTCGAAGTCGAAGCGCTTGCGGAACTTGGCGTCGTGCGCAGTCGCCTTCCACGTGCCGGGATTGTCGAAGATGAATTGGCGCACGCGCCGTTGCGTATCCGGTTCCGGATGCCACAGGCCGGCACCGACGAAGCACTCGCCCGGCTGCAGGTGCAGGTAGAACGACGGCGCCGGCACCTGCTTGCTGCGTTCGTGGAACAGGCGTGCGCCCTGCCAGGGTTTGTAGGGCGCCTTGTCGCCGGAAAAACGCGTATCGCGGTAGATGCGGAACAGCGAGCCGCCGACCGGCTTGGGTTCGGCGCGGAAATGCGTGCTGACCTTGGCCAGATCGGGCTGCAGGTCGGTCAGCAGGCGCTGGAACGGCTGGCGCACGTGTTCTTCGTATTGGGTCTTGTGCGCGGCGAACCAGGCCTTGTCGTTGTGCCGGGCCAGGCCGCGCAGGAACTTGAAGCTCGCGTCTGAGAAGTAGGTGGTCATCGGGCGCCTCGGTTACAGATCGGCCTGGAGGCCGCGGCCCCAGGCTTCCAACTGGTCGAGCAGCAGGAGCTTGTCGCCGTCGCCAGCGTGTTGCGCGCGCAGCGCATCCAGTTCGGGGAAGTACGAATCGAAGGTGCTTTCGGAAAGGCCGCTGTCGCTGCCCAGCCGCAGGCGGCGGTAATCGTCCCAGCGCTCCCGTTCGGACTGCGTGAGCGTGTCGGGCCAATTGCGGGCGCGGTAGCGGAACAGCAGTTCGGGCAGGCGCGGATCGCGGAAACCGAAATCGCGCTGGCCGAGCAGTTCCGGCGGTGTGCCGCGCACGTCGGCGAAGCGGCGCTTGTCGCCATCGCCGATGAAGCCGTCGTAGAGCGATGCATCCACATCCGGCGTCGCGTATTCGCGTTGCGCGGCGAATACCTGCCGGATCTTCTCGGCGAGCGTCGCGGCGTGCGGGCGCAACCGCTCCGCGGTGGCTTCGACGGCGGAGCGGTCGATGCGCAGGCGGGCGAAATCCTCTTCGCGCAAATGCTGCCATGCGACCAGTGCGGGGCACTTGTTCGCATGCACTTCCTTCAGCCCGATCCGCTGCACGCCTTCGGGCAGGTCGGCGACCGGCGTGTACAGGCGGTCGGCAATCGCGGAGGCATCGAGATCGAGCAGGGCATCGGCATCGCCTTCGAGGTCGAAGACGATGGCGCGGCTGTCGATGTGCGGGTGGCGCGCCAGGGGCAGTACCGGCGCGGCACAGAAGCGGCTGGCCGGGTAGCGCTGCGACACGTGCAGCAGCGGCTGCATCGCCGCGGTGTCGAGCAGGCGCGCGGCGAAACGCTTGTCGCGCAGTTGCAGCGCGTAGTCCCATAACCGAGGCTGGGCGGCGCGCAGCTTGCGGGCGATGCCGAGGGTCGCGTACACATCGGACAGCGCTTCGTGCGCATCGCCTTCGCGCACGCCGTTGGCGATGGCGAGGTGCTCCAGCTTGAACGAAGCGCCCTTGCCGTCGTCGCGCTGCGGCCACGCCACGCCCCCCGGGCGCAGCGCATGGAATAGTCGGGCCACGTCGAGCAGGTCCCAACGCGAATTGCCGCCGCGCCATTCGCGTTCGTAGGCGTCGTGGAAATTGCGGAACAGCCCGTAGCGCACGAACTCGTCGTCGAAACGCAGCGTGTTCCAGCCCAGCGTACAGGTTTCCGGCTGCGCCATCAGTTCGCCGATGCGGGCGAAGGCCTCGGCTTCGTTGACGCCCTCGCGCAGCGCGCGCTGCGGGGAGATGCCGGTGATCATGGTCGCGACGGGCGAAGGCAGCAGGTCGCCGGCGGGCCGCACGAAGAAGCTGACCGGTTCGTCGACCCGGTTCAGTCCTGAGTCGGTGCGCACGGCGGCGAACTGGGCGATGCGCGTTTTGCGCCAGTCGGCGCCGAAGGTTTCCAGGTCGTAGAACAGGAAACTCGCCGGCATCAGGCGACGTCCTGCAGGGGTTCCAGGCGCGCCAGCACGCGCGCATCGACCGCGGTCCGGTCGACGGCGTCCAGCGCGCGCAGGCCGCGCGTGGCTTCGACGAGGATTTCGCGCTGGATGTCGCTGCGCTGCAGCGCGACCGCGTAGGGGATGCGCATGAACGTGACCATGGTGTAGTGCGGGACGAATCGGCCGGGATGGCGTTCCTGCAGTTCGCGCTCGAGTTCGCGTTGCAGCAGGAAATCCGGGTCGTCGACCTTGTCGCGCATCTCGATGTAGTTTTCCAGCGCCATTTGCTGGATCGCCAGCGCGTTGGGCTTGCGCTGGGCCTCGAACGCGGCGAACGCGGACGCCGTGTCGGTATGCGTTTCCAGTTGCCGGGCCAGCGCCACGCAATCCTCGAACGCGCAATTCATGCCCTGCCCATGGAACGGCACCATCGCGTGCGCGGCATCGCCGAGCAGAACGGCGCACCCGCCGAGATGCCAGCGGTCCAGGTAAAGGGTCGCCAGCACGCCGGTCGGATTGCGTTCCCAGTCCGCTTCCAGGTCCGGGATCAGCGGCAGGGTGTCGGGAAAATCCCGCTCGAACAGCGCGCGCGCGTCGGCGCCGCTGCGCACGTTGGCGAAGCTGGGGTCGCCTTCGTTCGGCAGGAACAGCGTGACGGTGAAAGTCTTCTCGTCGTTGGGCAGGGCGATGCACATGTAATGGCCTCGCGGCCAGATGTGCAGCGCGTTCGGTTCGATGCGGAAGCCGCCGTCGGCGGAGGGCGGGATCTCGAGTTCCTTGTAGGAGTGATCGAGGAATTCGCTGCGCTCGCCCAGATCTTCGTGTCTGGACATCGCCGCGCGCAGCGAAGAGCCGGCGCCGTCCGCGCCGACCAGTGCGTCGAAGGCATGGGCGAAAGCGATGCCTTCGCCCTCGTCGTGGAAATGGGCGAGACCGGCGTCGAAATCCACCGAGTCGAGCCGACGATTGAAGTGCAGGCGCGCACCGGCGGCTTCGGCCAGATCGAGCAGGGTGATGTTGAGGTCGCCGCGATGGATCGACCAGATCACCTCGCTGTCGTCGCGGCCGTAGCGCTGCAGCTGCGGCGTGCCGCCGAGCGGATGCACCATGCGCCCGCGCATCATCACCGCCTGGCGCATCACCGCATCGTCCGCGCCGGCCTGGCGCAGTGCGTGGCGCCCGCGTTCCGCCAGGGCCAGGTTGATCGAACGCCCGCCGACATAACCCCGCACCCGCGGGTCGCCGCGTTTTTCGTAAACGTCTGTGCGCCAACCCTTGCGCGCGAGCAGCGTGGCCAACAAGGCGCCGGCGAGGCCTGCGCCGACGATGCTGAGGGAACGCTGCGATGGATGCGGCATGCGGAACCTGGATCGTGACGTCGATGCCGCATCTTACTGGAACCCTTGCGCCCATCGTTGCGCTTGCGGCGCATTCAGGATGGGGCTAGTCTCGGGACAGGAAGCGGCAAAGGGGGAAATTTCACGGATGACGATCAGGATTTTTCTGATAGACGATCACGCGTTGATTCGTACTGGCATGCGCATGATCCTGGCCGGCGAGACCGACATCGAAGTGGTCGGCGAAGCGGACGGCGGCGAAGCCGGCCTGCCGCTGGTGCGCAAATTGAAACCCGACATCGTGCTCTGCGATCTGCACCTGCCCGGTTTGAGCGGCCTCGAGATCACCGAACGCATCGTGCGCGGCGACCAGGGCACGCGGGTGATCATCGTGTCGGTACTGGAAGACGGCCCGCTGCCGAAGCGGTTGCTGGAAGCCGGCGCTTCCGGCTACGTCGGCAAGGCCGGCGACGCGACCGAACTATTGCGCGCGGTGCGCGACGTGGCGCGCGGCAAGCGCTACCTGGGCAGCAACATCGCGCAGAACCTGGCGCTGTCGAACATGGGTGGAGGCGCGTCGCCGTTCGACGATCTGTCGCCGCGCGAACTGGAAGTGGCGATGCTGCTGATCCAGGGCCTGCGCCAGGAAGAGATCGCCAAGCGCCTCAGTCTCAGCGCGAAGACGGTGAACACGCACAAGAGCCGGTTGTTCGAGAAGATCGGGGTGCAGGACAGCATCGCGCTGGCGCGGCTGGCCGCGCAATACGGTCTGGTCGAACCCACGCGCACGTTGTAATCGCGGGAGCGGCCAAGACCGCTCCCGCCGTGCGTCAGGCGTCTCGGCGGGTTTCTTCGCCTTCAGCCTGCGGTGCTGCCGAGGCGGCGGCGACCGGCGTCTCGGTCGAATCCTCTTCGGCTTCGTCTTCGTCGGTATCGGCATGGGGCGCCGTCACCGGGGTCAGCAGCTGGCGGATCACCGACGGCGGGGTATCCGCATCCAGCGCGAAGAACAACGAACCGGAATTCACCGCAGGCGCACGTGCCGGCGTCTTGGCGATTTCGGGTTTCGCGGCTTCGATCGCAACAGGTTCGGGCTCCGGCGCGGCCACGCTGGCTGCTTCCGGCGAAGCCGTTGGCGTCGGCGCAGCGGACTCAACGACAGGTTCGATCAGCGAAAACTGCTCGCTGGCCGGCGAGGCCGCGGCCGGCACTTCGGCACGGGGTTCGCTCGGAGCCTGGGCAACCGGCTCGGTCTCGCGCTGCGCCCACATCAGACCTTCTTCGCTCGACACGCTGTCGGCGACGGCGACGGCGACGGCGACGGATCGAGTCGAGGGCAGGCTCTGCACGGGCGCAACGGTTTCTGCGTTCGCCTTCGGCGCGACCGGCGTTGCGGCCGGGACCGGCACGTCGTCGAAATCGAACTCGGGCTGGTTGCCGCGCTGCACGACCGGCGTGGTTTCCTCGTCGTCGAACTCTTCGTCGCCCGCGTTCTCGTCGGCGACGTCCGCAGCGGTTTCGCCGGCTGCACCACCACCGCGGCGAC
>DASRYD010000189.1:0-4520 GCA_035653955.1 Pseudoxanthomonas sp. | reverse complement strand
GTTGTCGATGCGGCGGCTTTCGTGGCGTTCAGTGCCGACGATGTGCAGGCCGCCGGCGGCCTTGACCTGGTCGTGGCGCTGCTGCCACTCGGCGCGGACCTTGGCCTTGTCGGCCTCGGCCGCGTCTTCGCCCAACGCGGCCAGTTCGGCCTCCAGCGAACCGCCCAGCACGATGTCGGTGCCGCGGCCGGCCATGTTGGTGGCGATGGTCACCGCGCCGGGACGGCCGGCATTGGCGACGATATGTGCTTCGCGTTCGTGCTGCTTGGCGTTGAGCACTTCGTGCGGCACGCCGGCATCGCGCAGGAAGTCGGACAGCATCTCGGAGGTTTCCACCGAGGTGGTGCCGACCAGCGCCGGCTGGCCGCGCTTGTAGCACTCCTGGATGTCGGCCAACACCGCGTTGAACTTGCCCTTGCGGTTCAGGAACACCTGGTCCGGCGAATCCTTGCGCACGGTCGGCCGGTTCGGCGGGATCACCACCACTTCCAGCCCGTAGATGCTCTGGAACTCGTAGGCTTCGGTATCGGCCGTGCCGGTCATGCCGGACAGCTTCTTGTACATGCGGAACAGGTTCTGGAAAGTGATGCTGGCCAGCGTCTGGTTCTCGCGCTGCACCGGCACGCCTTCCTTCGCTTCCACGGCCTGGTGCAGGCCGTCGGACCAGCGCCGGCCCGGCAGGGTACGGCCGGTGAATTCGTCAACGATCACCACTTCGCCATCGCGGACGAGATAGTCGACGTCGCGCTGGTAGATCGCGTGCGCGCGCAGCGCGGCGTTGAGGTGGTGGACCACGCTGAGGTTCTGCGGCGCGTACAGGCTGTCTTCGTCGTTCAGGATGCCGGCCTGCCGCAACAGTTCTTCGGCGTGTTCCTGGCCGGCCTCGGACAGGTGCACCTGCTTGCCCTTCTCGTCGACCCAATAGTCGCCCTCGCCTTCCTCGGTCGCCTGCTTGCTCAGCTGCGGCACGATGCGGTTGACCCGCACGTACAGCTCCGGCGATTCGTCGGCCGGGCCGGAGATGATCAGCGGCGTGCGCGCTTCGTCGATCAGGATCGAGTCGACTTCGTCGACGATGGCGTAGTGCAGGCCGCGCTGGTAGCGGTCTTCCTTCGACATCGCCATGTTGTCGCGCAGGTAGTCGAAGCCGAATTCGTTGTTGGTGCCGTAGGTGATGTCGGCGGCGTAGGCTTCGTGCTTGTCGGAATGCGGCATGCCCGGGTAGACCACGCCCACCGACAGGCCCAGCCAGTTGTACAGCTTGCCCATCCACGCCGAGTCGCGACGGGCCAGGTAGTCGTTGACGGTGACCACGTGCACGCCCTTGCCTTCCAGCGCGTTGAGGTACACCGGCAGGGTCGCGACCAGGGTCTTGCCCTCGCCGGTGCGCATCTCGGCGATCTTGCCCAGGTGCAGCACCATGCCGCCGATCAGCTGCACGTCGTAGTGGCGCATGCCCAGCACGCGCTTGCCGGCCTCGCGGCACACCGCGAAGGCTTCCGGCAGGATCTTGTCCAGCGTTTCGCCGTCGGCGACGCGCTTCTGGAACTCGGGGGTCTTGGCCTTCAGCTCATCGTCGGACAGCTTCTCCAGCTCCGGCTCCAACGCGTTGATCTTGACGACGATGCGCTGGAGCTGTTTCAGCAGGCGTTCGTTGCGGCTGCCGAAGACACGGGTAAGCAGGCTGTTGATCATGTGAGGCCGATTCAGGTTACGGGAATGGGCGGCGCGACGGCGGCCCCAAACGAAGACAGGGCGCATGGCGCCCTGTCTGGCAACTGCTCATTGTAGCTGGTGACGCGGGTCCGGATATCAACCCCGTCCCTCCCGCCAGGCATCAGCCGCGCTTCACCACGCCCACCGGGGTCGGACCCTTGCCGAGGAACTTGCGGGGATTGACCACGCGGCCGCCTTCCCATACTTCGAAATGCACGTGCGCGCCGGTCGAACGGCCGGTGGAGCCCGCCTTGGCGATTTCCTGGCCCACGCGAACCAGGTCGCCGACTTTCACCACCAGGCGCGAGTTATGCGCGTAACGGGTCACGTAGCCGTTGCCGTGGTCGACGTCGACCACGTTGCCGTAACCGCTCTTGACCCCGGCGAAGCTGACCACGCCGTCGGCCACGACCCGGACCGGGTCGCCGACGTTGGCTTCGAAGTCGATGCCCTTGTGGAACTGGCCGCCGCCGTTGATCGGGTCGGCGCGGCCGCCGAAGCCGGAGGTGATGTAGCTGTTGATCGGCGCGCCGGACGGCACCGCGTTCTTGTCCAGCTGGCGGTTGAACAACAGCGACTCCAGCACCGACAACTGGCGCCCGGAGGCATCGAACTGCTGCTGCAACTGGTTCAGGCCCTGGGTCAGCTCGGCCGGCCGCATGTCGTAGGACACGTCGTCGCCGCCACCGACGCCGACCGGCTTGTCGAAGTCGAACTCGCCGTCTTCCAGCTGGCCCATGCGGGTCAGGCGTTCGCCCAGCGCGTTCAAGCGGTTCGCCTGCGCCTGCAGCTCGCCCAGGCGCGCGGCCATGGCGTTGATTTCCTGCTGCGCGCCGCGGCGCACCTTGTCCAGTTCGGCCTGCTGGCGTTCGGTCTTGGACTGCATCCACGCCACCTGGCCCATGCCCATCGCGCTGCGCGCGCCGATGCCCGCCACCAAGCCCACGGCCAACAGCACGCCGGCGCTGGCCAGCGGACGGGAATACAGGAAATTACGGGTTTTCCACGAGGCGGCGGCGGACTTGTGGGCCAGCCAGGCGCGCGAATTGTTTACGATGGTCTTGAAGGTCATGGTGCCCAATGTCGAATTCGAAGTCCCAGCCGCGTCGCGCCGCCGCATCCCCGCTACCTGCCCTGCAGGCCGCCCTGTCGGATGCCACCGCCAACCCCGTGCGCCGCGCCATGTGGCTCGACACGCTGGAACAGCAGTTCCGCCCCCTCCTGCCGCCAGCACTCGCCAGCCATTGCAGGCTGGCCAACGTGGCCGACGGCCGGCTCGTTTTTGTCGTCGATTCGCCGGTATGGCGTGCCAAGTTGCGCTTGGCCGCTCCCGAACTGGTCGAACGGGCCCAATCCGTCGGGCTGGCGATCACCGAAGTCACCGCCAAGGTGGTTGCACAACTTGCCAGCCCCGCCGTATCCGATTCGCCGCGCAAGCCGCTGCCGATGTCGACGGCCTCGCGCGAAGCGCTGCAGGCCGCCCTGGCCTCACTGGATTCCCCCGGCTCCGCGGGGACGCCTACTGCTTCCGGACGGGGTTCCCGCACGCGAACCAAGCCGTAGCCTGCGCATGCGGAAGCCGGCATGGTACTGAGCCGCGCCAGCCAGAGCGTTAGACGAATGTTAAAAACCGGTTAACCGTTGCAGCGGAAACTGACGTGCGTCACAGTTTCCGCCCGTAACCGTTTTCAGCCAGCCGGGAGTCAGCCAGCCAGGGCGGGCGAACCGTAGGCGATGGCCGGCGTCGCGCCGGCGGCATCCTCGAAGCTGACTTCTTCCCAGGCCGAAGTTTCGGCCAGAAGTGCGCGGACCAGCCTGTTGTTCAGGGCATGCCCGGACTTGTAGCCCTCGTAGGCGCCGAGGATCGGATGTCCGACCAGGTACAGGTCGCCGATCGCGTCGAGGATCTTGTGGCGGACGAATTCGTCGGCATAGCGCAGGCCGTCGTCGTTCAGCACGCGGAATTCGTCCAGCACGATGGCATTGTCCATCGAGCCGCCGAGGCCGAGGTTGCGCTCGCGCATGTATTCCAGGTCGCGCATGAAACCGAAGGTGCGCGCGCGGCTGACTTCGCGAATGTAGTTCTCGGTGGAGAACTCCACTTCGGCGCGCGATTGCGAAGCCGGGATGGCCGGATGGTCGAACACCACGGTGAAGCCGAGGCGGAAGCCGTCGTGCGGCTCGAAACGCGCGACCTTGTCGCCGTCGCGCACTTCCACCGCCCGCTTGATGCGGATGAAGCGCTTGGGCGCGGCCTGTTCGACGATGCCCGCCGATTGCAGCAGGAACACGAACGGGCCGGCGGAACCGTCCATGATCGGCAGTTCGGCCGAGGACAGTTCGACGTAGGCATTGTCGACGCCGAGGCCGGCCAATGCCGACATCAGGTGCTCGACGGTCAGCACCTTGGCGCCCTGCTCGCTCAGGCCGGTGCACAAGGTGGTTTCGGTGACCAGCGCGGCGCGTGCGGGGACTTCGACAATCGGTTCGAGATCAACGCGGCGGAACACGATGCCGGTATCGACCGGCGCCGGGCGCAGCGTCATGTAAACCTTGTCCCCGCTGTGCAGCCCCACGCCGGTGGCGCGGATCACGGACTTGAGCGTGCGCTGCTGGATCATCGGGTTCGAGGGGGAAACCAGGGTCGAAACGGGCAGCGAGAATAGCACGCAGCCGCATGAATCTTAACGGAATAATCACTCCGTTCCGGTGCTGGAACAACGGCCGAACGGGCCATATTCAGGCTGCGCATCACGGATCCGGAAACGCCGGGCCAACGGCCCGAAAACCTGCCGGGCCGTGGC
>DASRYD010000188.1:0-5833 GCA_035653955.1 Pseudoxanthomonas sp. | reverse complement strand
TCGCTGTCCCACGCCGGCAGCGCGCGCTGGATCGCCGCGAACGTGCCACGCGAGCGCATCGTCCACCGCGGCGATTCCCTGCTGGCGTTGCTGCAGGCGGCGAAAGCCGGCATCGGCATGACCGCCCTTCCTTGCTACCTCGCCGACCGGGAGCCCGCGCTGCGGCGGGTCGGTGCGACCCTGGAGGAAGCCGCGGTGCCGCTGTGGCTGATCACCCATCCGGACCTGCGCCCGGTACGGCGGATCCGCGCGCTGGGCGAATTCCTGGCCGAGCGCCTGCGCGCACAGGAAGCGTTGTTCGCCGGCCGCGAGAGTGTGTTCGCCGAGCGCTGACCCAGGCCACGGCGGCCCTACAATTCGCGCATGTTCGACGTGCTGCTGTACCAGCCGGAAATCCCCCCGAATACCGGCAACGCGATCCGCCTTTGCGCGAATACCGGTGCGCGGCTGCATCTGATCGAGCCGCTGGGTTTCCAGCTGGAAGACAAGCAGCTCAAGCGCGCCGGGCTGGACTACCACGAGTACGCGCGCGTGCAGGTGCACGCGACGCTGGAAGCGGCGCTGGCCGCGATCGCGCCCAAGCGCCTGTTCGCGCTGAGCACCCGCGGCACCGTGCGCTACGACCAACCGCGCTATGCCGCCGGCGACGCGTTCCTGTTCGGTCCCGAAACCCGCGGCCTGCCGCAGGAGATGCTGGACGCCTTGCCGCCCGAGCGACGCCTGCGCCTGCCGATGCGTCCCGACAACCGCAGCCTGAACCTGTCCAACACCGTCGCGGTGGTGGTGTTCGAGGCCTGGCGGCAACTGGATTTCAGCGGCGGCGCGTAGCTGGCGGATTTTCCAGTCGGCGCGCCTGCACGAGCCAGCCATGGCGCGATGCTGGAATTCGCGTTCCGAATCTTCCTGCCGGTCCGTCGCTCCTCGATCGAATCGCGCCGTTATCGCGGATGAAGGAGGGTGAAAAATGAACCGGCCATTCGCTCGGACTCGATGCCCTTGACCTGAATCAATACGCCGCTCGTGCCTGGCTGCGATGCTGACTTCCACGCGACCGGCAGCAACGTGACGATGAATGGGGGTCGGCACGACCGCTACGCGCGACGCGAGCGCTTCATCCGCCCCGACATGCGAGGATCCTGATGGACATCAACCGAATCGACTGGTGGCCGGCGCTGATCCTGATCGTCGTGCCGGTGGCGCTGGTCGGAGTTCTGAAGCTGTTGCCGCGCAAACGCCGCAATGCCGTCGGCAGCGGTTGGGGCGGCACGCTGCTCATCGCGATGTGCTGGCTCGTCGCGATGTGGGTGATTCTCGACCACGTCCGATAGGCGAACCGTCCACCGCCCCACGCGGCACTCGCCGCCCAACCAATCTCGAAACCTGCAGCGCACAGTACGCGGTCGGATGCGGACCCGGCTTCGCGTCGGCCGGCGCCATAGCGGACGCGTACACGGCTTCTGCCAATGACGGGGAAGTTCCCGAAACGCCGCCTGAATTTATAAACCGGTCAGTTTTAAATTCAGGGTCGATTCCGGCCCGTAACGGATAATTCACATCCACTGGCAGCGAACGACACCCGTCCCAGCGCCGGTCATAACCATAAAATTCAGAGGTTTACCATGAAGAAGTCCTTGCTTGCCCTGTCCCTGCTGGCCCTGGCCCCGTTCGCCGCCTCCGCGGCCGATGGCGTCAGCTACAACTACGTCGAAGGCGGTTACGTCGCCACCAACGGCAACGGCAATGCGGACGCGAACGGCTGGGGCCTGAACGGCTCGGTCGCCATCGCCCCCAACTTCCACCTGTTCGGCGGCTACAGCAATCAGGAAATCGACAACACCAGCATCGATTTCGACCAGTGGCGCGCCGGCGTGGGCTACAACCACCAGATCTCGCCGCGCATGGACCTGCTGTCCCGGGTGGCCTACGAGAAGTTCGATGCCGGCCACGGCGCCGATTTCGACGGCTACAGCGCCGAAGTGGGCATCAACGGTTCGATGACCAACAACTTCAACGGCTATGCGCTGGTCGGATACGAAGATGGCGACCAGTACGACGGCGACTTCTACGGCCGCCTCGGCGCGCAGGTGAAGTTCAACCCGAACTGGTCGGCCAGCGCCGACGTCAAGTTCGCCGATGGCGACACCCAGTGGTTCGTCGGCCCGCGCTTCTCATGGTAATGCCCAGCTGTTGATGCGTTAGTACAGGGTGTACGGGCGACGCGCCCCTCTCTCCCGCGTCGCTCCCCCCGGGCCCGGCCGAAAGCCGGGCCTTTTTATTGGCGCGCCGCCGCGACTGAACGGTCTCGCAATGCGGCGACGGGGTCGGTGAACGATTTCATCGCTTGAGGCATCCATGCTATTGCGGTGCCCCCTCTCTCTCTCGCACCGCTTTCCCCTGAAGCCCGGCCCCCGCCGGGCTTTTTTTCGCGTCAATCCTTGAACAGGGTCTCCGGGTATTCCGGTTTCTGCTCGCGGGCCAGCAACTGGCGCAGGCCGTCGGTCGGGGTCAATTCGCCATGCAGCACGGCGCGCACGGCGGCGGAAATGGGCAGTTCGATGCCGCAGCGGTCGGCCAGGCGCATCACTTCGTTCGCGGTCTGTACCGATTCGACCACCTGGCCGATCTGGCGCACCGCTTCGTCCAGCGATTCGCCACGCCCCAGCGCCAGGCCGAGCCGGCGATTGCGCGACAGGTCGCCGGTGCAGGTCAGCACCAGGTCGCCGAGACCGGCCAGGCCCATCAAGGTTTCCGGGCGTGCGCCCAGTGCGGCCGCCAGGCGCAACATTTCGTTGAGTCCGCGGGTGATCAATCCGGCGCGGGCGTTGAGTCCGAGCTGCATGCCGTCGGCGACGCCGGTGGCCACCGCCAGCACGTTCTTCATCGCGCCGCCCAGCTCGGCGCCGACCATGTCGTCGCCGGTGTAGGCGCGGAAGGCGGGGCCGTGCAGCACGTCGGCGACCTGCTGGGTGAAGGCGGGATTCTCGCCATGCACGGTCACGGCGGTGGGCAGGCCCAGGGTCACTTCCTTGGCGAACGAGGGCCCGGTGACCACGGCGAGCGGCACGCCGGGGCCGACGATGTCTTCGGCCACTTCGTGCAGGAAGCGCCCCGAACCCGGTTCGAAACCCTTGGACGCCCAGGCCACGCCGGCACCGGCCGGACGCAGCGGCGCGACCGCGCGCAGGGTTTCGGTGAAGGCGTGCGAAGGCACCACCACCAGCACCAGGTCGCAGCCGGTCAGTGTCTCGGCCAGGTCGGTACTGGCGCGCAGGTTTTCCGGTAGCGGGATGCCCGGCAGGTAGCGGGGGTTTTCGTGGTCGCGTTCGATCGCGGCGGCGACGTTTGCGTCGCGCCCCCACAGCGTCACGGCGTGCCCGTTGCGGGCCATCAGCGCGGCCAGCGCGGTGCCCCACGAGCCCGCGCCGAGAACGGCGATGTTCAAAGCCGCGTTGTCGAGTGCTTCGGTCATGCGACCCCGGCTATCGGTGACCCGCCCCGCGAAGATACGACGGGGCGGATCCTTCGGTCGTCCCCTTCCGCGGACGGAAGGGGCAAGTACTCAGGCGTTGCCCGCGGTTTCCGCGTTGGCCAGTTCGCCGCCCTGCGCGGCGCGCTGGCGCAGCGTTTCGGCGTACAGCGCGTCGAAGTTGATCGGCTGCAGGAAGAACGGCGGGAAGCCGCCGGCCTGGATCAGGTCGCTCATCAGCTGGCGGATGTACGGGAACAGGATGTGCGGGCACTGGGTGCCGAGCAGGCCGTCGATGGTCTGCGGGTCGAAACCGGCGATGCCGAAGATGCCGGCCTGCTGCACTTCGGCCACGTAGGCGGTCTTGTCGCCGGCCTTGCAGGTCAGGGTCACGCCCAGCACGACTTCGAAGGCGTTGTCGTTGAGCTGCTGCACGCGCTGGTTCAGGTTGAGGTTCAACTCCGGCTGCACCGCCTCGTTGAAGATCCCCGGCGCGCCGGGCACTTCGAACGACACGTCCTTGACGTAGATCTTCTCGACGGTGAAGACCGGGCCAACGGCCTGTTCGGGGGCGGCGGCGCCGTTGCTGGTTTCGTCGGACATGTTGCGGTTGCTCCGTGGATTATTCGGGTGGAAAAAGAGGGTGATTATGGCATGGCATGAGGGCGCGGCCGGACCCGATCAAGGGCCGGCGGTCGGCCATCGGCCGGTTTCCCGGTTCAGCGACCCTTGACCAGCGGCAGGTCGGCCTGCTGCCAGGCGGCGACGCCGCCATCCAGCCAATACACCTGTTCGAAGCCGGCCTTCTTCAGCTTCGCGGCGGCCGTGGCCGAGGCCTGGCCGTTGCGGCACACCAGCACCACCGGCTTGGCCTTCGCCGCGGCCACCGCCTTGTGGTCGGGGGCGAACTGGCTGGCGACGATGTTGCGGCTGCCGGCGATATGGCCTTTCTCGAAATCGGCCACTGGCGACAGATCCACCACCAGGGCGTCTTCGCGGTTGATCAACTGGGTCAACTGGGCCGGCGCCAGCGACTTGTAGCCGCGGAACAGGCGCATGACCTCGGTGACGACGATCGCGATGGTCAGGCCGGCGAGGGCCAGCCACAGCATCGGGCTGCTGGCGATGAAGGCCTGGAGTCGTTCGAAATTCACGGCGTGGGGCGCGGCTGCGGAAAGGGCGGCGATTGTCGCACAGCCCGGGAAGTCGCTGTCCGTCGCCGAGCGTTGTCGCCGGGTGGAGCCGCCGCAGGGGATTTCACCGGGTTTGCGGATGGCCGAATCCGCTTCGCGGGTTCCGTCCTGCGGAGGCTATTCCCCTTCCCAGAAATCCGGCAGGCCGCTCTGCAACCACCAGCGCTTCTGCGCCTCGTCCCAGTGCCAGCGCTCGCGGTAGCGCATGCTGCGTTCGGCCAGGGTATGGCGGTTGACCACGCCGATCTCGATGTCGCGCACGGCGGTGCCGTCGTCGAAGGTGCTGCTGCCGATGTCGCGGTAGCCGGACACCTGGATCTGGCCGTAGCGGGCCAGCTGCAGCTGGGTCATCGGGTGTTCTTCCCGGTACTTCGGCTCCACCAGGCCCCATGCGCCTTCGAAGTCGCCCCAGCGCACCGCGCCGGAGAACGCGTTCTGCGCTTCATAAAGCTTGTCGCTCTTGCTGCCGCCGCGGGCCGTGGCGCAGGCACCCAGCAGCACGACCACGAGCAACGCGAACAGGATGTTGATCGATCGACGCACGTTCTTCTCCCCCGCGGAAGGGCCCATCGTAACGCGCATCGCGATCTTCATTTGCGGGCAATGGCCACGAAACGGCCGCTCAGCGTGGTCGCCACGCCGCCATCGGGCAGCATCACCCGGGCCTCGACCTGCACGCGGGCGCGACCGCGCGCCGCCAGCGTGGCGAAGAACGCCTCCCATCCGCCACCGGCTTGTCCGCCTTCGCCCAGCCACGCCTGTGCCAGCAGATCGTCGCGCAAGGGCGCCAGGTAGCGGATCGCGCTGTCGGCGACGTAGACCTCGGCGGACAATCCACGCAGTTGCAACTGCAGGGTTACCAATCCCCAGCCGGCGAGGGTCATCAGCGATGTCAGGCTGCCGCCGAACGCGGTGCCCTTGTCGTTGACGTTGGCCGCCAAAGGCGCACTCAGCGACAGGCGTTCGCCGTCGTAACCGGCCACGTCGACCCGCATCGCCGCGACCGGCGGCATCGAGGCACAGTATTCGCGCAGGGACTGCAGGACTTCTTCCAGGAGCATCGCGGATAATCCGGGCATGGCGACGAAGAACCGCGAATGGTACGTGATCTCCCTGCGGCCGCAGGGCGACCATGCCGGCCTGCGCGCGGCCGCGGCGCGCCACGGTGCGCGGG
>DASRYD010000187.1:0-1507 GCA_035653955.1 Pseudoxanthomonas sp. | reverse complement strand
GGCGCGGCGGCGGTGACGATGATCGCGTCGAACGGCGCGTGTTCCGGCCAGCCGGCGCGGCCATCGTCGTGCTTGGTGCGCACGTTCAGGCCCAGCGTGCGGAAGCGCTTGCGCGCCTGGCGCAGCAGGTCGCCGATCCGTTCGACCGTGTATACCTCCATGCCCAATACCGCGAGCACCGCGGCCTGGTAGCCGGAGCCGGTACCGACTTCCAGCACTTTCTTCGGCGAATTCTGCAGCAGCGCCTCGGTCATCCGCGCCACCACCCATGGTTGCGAGATGGTCTGGCTGTGGCCGATCGGCAGCGCGGTGTCCTCATAGGCCCGCGAGGCCAGCGCCTCGTCGATGAACAGGTGCCGCGGCACGGTGCGGATCGCGTTGAGCACGTTCTCGTTGGCGATGCCGTTGTCGCGCAGGCGCTGGACCAGGCGGTCGCGCACGCGCTGGCTGGTCATGCCCAGGCCGACGGCTTCCGGTTGCAGGCGCAGCTTCGACATCACGGCGCGGCCTCCAGCGAGGCGCTCAGGCCGCCGACCCAGCCGGCGACTTTTTCCAGCGCCTGGAATCGGGTCAGGTCGACGTGGATCGGGGTGATCGAAATGAAACCGGTGCGCACGGCGTGGAAATCGGTGCCGGGGCCGGCGTCCTGCTCCGGGCCGGCCGGGCCGATCCAGTACACGGTGCCGCCGCGCGGATCGGGCTGCGGCATGCACGCTTCCGAACGGTGGCGGTTGCCGAGCCGGGTGACTTCGAAGCCGCGCACTTCCTCCCATGGCAAGTCGGGCACGTTGACGTTGAGGATGGTATCGGCCGGCAGCGGGTCGGCCTTCAGCCGTGCGACGATGCCCACCGCGGCGCGCGCGGCGGTTTCGAAATGCTTCGGCTGGTGGTCGGTGGTGACCAGCGACATCGCCACCGCCGGCAGGCCGAGGAAACGCCCTTCCATCGCCGCGGACACGGTGCCGGAATAGATCACGTCGTCGCCGAGGTTGGCCGAATTGTTGATGCCGGACACGACGATGTCCGGTTCGCCTTCCAGCATGCCGGTCAGGGCCAGGTGCACGCAATCGGTCGGCGTGCCGTTGACGCGGATGGTGTCGGCGTCGAGCCGCTTGATCCGGATCGGCAGGTCGAGGGTCAGCGAATTGCTGGCGCCGGAGCGGTCGCGATCGGGCGCCACCACCTGTACTTGATGGCCGGCGGCGCGCAGGCCCTCGGCCAGGATGCGGATGCCCGGGGCATCCACGCCGTCGTCGTTGCTGACAAGGATTTTCACTACGCGTCCGCAAGGTTTCTGTGCGGACCCATGATACCGGAAGCCCATGACGGCTTGCCGCCTCGATGGGTTACCCTGCCCGCATGGCCCGCCAGCGCGACCACGACCACGAAGGCGACGAAGACCCTTCGGCACTGTTCCGTTCCGCCATCGGCCCGGTCAAGCCCTTGCCGGAAACGCCGGCCGCGCCACGCAAGGCGCCGCCGCGGCCGCGTGCGCAAATGGCCGAAC
>DASRYD010000186.1:0-1646 GCA_035653955.1 Pseudoxanthomonas sp. | reverse complement strand
CTCGAGGCTGTCGAACAGCGGCAGCAGTTCGCCCAGCAGGCGCTCGTTGGCGAACTTGCGGGCCTGGTCGATGTCGCGGGCCAGGCGCTTGCGCTGGTTCTCCAGGTCGGCGCGTTCCAACAGGCGCTCGGCGCGCATCTGCTCCAGCTCGCCGCGCAGGCTTTCCAGCTCGGCGTGCAGGGCGTTTTCCTGGTTTTCGGGGGTGTCGATGCCCGGCGCTTCCGGGTGCGGATCTTGGTTCATTCAGGCTTCCCGGGCGGCTCCCATGCCGCCAGACCGGGAACGGATGGGGTCTATCGTTCTGGATTCAAGGCGGCGCCGAGCGCATCGGCCGCGGCCTGGACCACCGGGATGACCCGATCGTAGGCCATTCGCGAGGGGCCGATCACCCCCAGCACGCCCAGCACCTGCCCGCCAGACACATACGGGGCAGTGACCACCGACAGGCCACCCAGCGGGGCCAGGCCGGTTTCCTCGCCGATGAAGATGCGCACGCCCGGCGCGCTGATCGTGCGTTCCAGCAATTGCAGGATTTCGCGCTTGCGGGCGAAGGCCTCGAACAGCTCGCGCAGCCGGTCCAGGTCTGACAGGTCCTGCACGCCCATCAGCTTCGTCTGCCCGGCCAGCACCATGTCGTCGCCGGGCGGGACCAACACGTGCTCGGCCAGCTCCACGGTATGCGCCAGCAGGTCTTCCATCTCGGAACGGGCCGCGCGCAGTTCGCGCAGCAGGGTGGCGCGGATCTCGGCCAGCGGCCGGCCGGCGAAGTGCTGGTTCAGATAGTTGGCCACCCGCTCCAGTTCGCCCGGCTCGTAGGCGCGGCGCGGTTCGATGACCCGGTTCTGCACGTCGTTGTCGGCGAACACCAGGATCGCCAGCACACGGCGGTTGTCCAGTTGCACGAAATCGATGTGGCGGAAGGCGAACTGCTCGCGCTTGGGCGCACTGACCACGCCGACGAAATGGGTCATCGCCGACAGCAGTTCCGAGGCGTTCCCGAGCAATGATTGGGTACCCGAACCAGCCGGCAGCTCCGAACGCAGCCGCGCCACCTCGCCCTCTCCCAGCGGCTGCATCTGCACCAGCGAATCGACGAACACCCGGTAGCCCTGCGCGGTAGGCACGCGCCCGGCCGAGGTATGCGGCGAAGTCAGCAGGCCGATGTCCTCGAGGTCGGCGAGGATGTTGCGGATCGTCGCCGGGCTGACATCCAGCCCGGCGTGGCGGGCCAGGGTCTGCGAACCGACCGGCTCGCCCTCGCGGATGTAGCGGGCGATGAGCGTGCGCAGCAACTGGCGCGCGCGCGGATCGAGGCGGAGGTCCGGGCCGGGGGAAGACGAATTCATGGCGGATAGATAGCCCCGCTCCGCGGCCATTGCAAGCCGGCGCCCGGTCTCGGTCCTTGCGCCGCGCACCGCTACAATGCCGCCCCATGCTCAAACGCCTGACCTTGCAGGACTTCGCCGTGGTCCGCGCCGCCGAACTCGAATTCGGCGCCGGCATGACCGTCATTTCCGGCGAAACCGGCGCCGGCAAATCGCTGCTGGTCGATGCGCTGGGTTTCCTGTCCGGCCTGCGCGCCGACAGCGGCGTGGTCCGCCATGGCGCCGAACGCGCGGAACTGTCGGCCGAGTTCGCCCTCGAGG
>DASRYD010000185.1:0-1555 GCA_035653955.1 Pseudoxanthomonas sp. | reverse complement strand
CCTGCGCCCACGGCATCGCCGGCGCGCGGCATCGCCGATGCCGAGGAATGGCTGGCGCTGGTCGCTTCCTGCGCGCTGAAGGGTCCGTCGCGGCAACTGGCCGACAATGCCGCCTTCGTCGGTTACGCGGCCCCCGTGCTGAAGCTGTCGTTGGCGCCGGGTTTCGAATACCTGCGTTCCGAACGTTCGCTCGGCGATCTCGTCGCCGCGTTGGCACCGGCGCTGGGCGGCGAGCCGAAGATCGTGTTCGAAACCGGCGAGGCCGCCGGCGAGACCCTGCAGGAACGCAATCACCGCCAGCGCGATGCGCGCCAGGCCGCGGCCGAAGAAGATTTCATGAACCACCCGGAAGTCCAGCGCCTGATCCAGCAGCACGGCGCCAAGGTCGTTCCGGATTCGATCCGCCCTTTGGAAGATTAGGAAAAGAGCATGCGTGGAAACATCGCCCAACTGATGCAGCAGGCGCAGAAGATGCAGGAAAACCTGCAGCGCGCGCAGCAGGAGCTGGCCAACCTGGAAGTCACCGGCGGTGCCGGCGGCGGCATGGTCAGCGTGACCCTGACCGGCGCCAAGGAATGCCGCAAGGTGCGCATCGATCCGTCGTTGCTCTCCGATGCGGAGATGCTGGAGGACCTGGTCGCCGCGGCGTTCAACGACGCTTCGAACAAGGTCGACGTCGAATCCAAGGCACGGATGGGTTCGGCCACCGCCGGCATGCAGTTGCCGCCGGGGATGAAGCTGCCGTTCTGATTGTCGCCGTCGTCCCGGCTTGCGTCGGAACGACGGGATACGAAGATGTCCGCCTCTCTCCTCGAACAACTGATCGAAGCGCTGCGCGTGTTGCCCGGCGTGGGCCAGAAGACCGCGCAGCGCATGGCCTACCATCTGCTGGAGCGCGAGCGCGAAGGTGGGCAGCGCCTATCCGAAGTGTTGGCCGAGGCCGTCGAGCGGGTGGGCCACTGCGCGCAATGCCGCGATTTCACCGAAGGCGAGCTGTGCGCGACCTGCGCCAGTTCCAGCCGCGACCGCCAGCAGCTGTGCGTGGTCGAATCGCCGGCGGACCGCCTCGCCATCGAACAGGCCACCGGCTATCGCGGCGTGTATTTCGTGTTGCAGGGTCGGCTGTCGCCGCTGGACGGCATCGGCCCGCGCGAACTCGGCCTGGACCAGTTGTCGGCCCGATTGGGCGAGGGCGAAATCGTCGAGATGATCATCGCCACCAACCCCACGGTCGAAGGCGAGGCCACCGCGCACTACCTGGCGCAACTGGCGCGCCAATGTGGGGTACGACCGAGCCGGCTGGCGCATGGCGTGCCGCTGGGCGGCGAACTGGAGTATGTCGACCGCGGCACCTTGTCGCATGCGTTCGGCTCGCGCAGTGAAATGCTGTCGTAGGAGCGGGCCCTGCCTGCGATGCCTTTTTCGCAGGCTGGACAAAGGGCATCGCATGCAAGGCCCGCTTCTACAACGGCATTTCGCTGCGCGAGCCGAACGCATGCGACAAGGTGCCGCGGTCGACATACTCCAGTTCGCCACCCAGCGGCACGCCATGCGC
>DASRYD010000184.1:0-3622 GCA_035653955.1 Pseudoxanthomonas sp. | reverse complement strand
GCTCAGCATCAGGCAACTGGCCAGCGCGCAGGTGAGCAGCTTGCGCGTGGGGCGGCGGTGCGATGTCTTGTGCTTCATGGTCTCCCCCTCCCGAGGGTTTCGATCAATGGTTGGAACGTTTCTGGTTTTTGGCTTGAAATCGTTTACATGTGAACGTGTGGCAAGGCTTCAATCGGCGCATCCTGCGGGGTCAGGAAATTCCCAGACTGGAATCGCGTGCAATCAATTCGGGGGTCAGCAGTTGCGAAGCGGCGGCATCGGGTCCCGATTCGATCGCCTGCAGCAGGCGGCTCATCGCCATGCCGCCGAGTTCGGCGATATTGACCCGCATCGTGGTCAACGGCGGGTGCACGAAGCGCGCCAGCGGGATGTCGTCGAAACCGGCCAGCGCGATGTCTTCCGGTATGCGCACGCCGGCCTGGTTGAACGCATACAGGCAGCCCAGCGCCATCATGTCGTTGGCGGCGAAAACGGCGTCGGGACGGACTTCCGCTTCGAGTACCTTGCGTCCCGCCTCGTAGCCCGAGGCTTCGTCGAAATCGCCGGGCAGTTCCCACGGAGACTGCTTCGGCAGCAGGCGCGCCAGCGCGTCGCGGTAACCGCGGGCGCGTTCGCGCGCATCGAAATTGTCGGCGGGGCCGCCGATGAAAGCGATGCGCTTGTGCCCGGATTCGACCAGGTGCTCGACCATCGCCGTGGCGCCGCGATAGTTGTCGATGCTCAGCGCGGGGTAGCCGGACTCCGGCAACTGCGTGTTGATCAGCACGGCCGGCAACGCATCGGGCAGGTTGTCGGTCAGGAAGCCGGGACGATCCGCGTACGGCGACAACACCAGCAGGCCATCGACGCGACCGCGCATCGCGCGCAGCGCGGCGCCCTGCTCTTCCGGATGGCCGTGGTAGCTGGACACCAGCAGGTGCTGCCGGTGCGCGCGCGCCACCTGGTCGATGCCGCGGATAAGTTCGGAAAAGAATTCGCCATACAGGTCGGGCAGGACCACGCCGACGGTCTGGGTGCGCCGGCTGCTGAGGCTGCGCGCGGCGGCATGCGGCTGGTAGCGCAGGCGCGAGGCGGTTTCCAGCACCAGCTTGCGCACCGGCTCGGCCACGTTGTCGTGGCCGTTCAGTGCGCGCGACACGGTGGCCACGGACACGTCGGCCTCGCGTGCGACATCCTTGATGGTGATGGTCCTGCTGCGTGTCATCGACCGCCCCTCCGCGGGATGCATACGTATTCGCCGACTGGACTGTAATCGTTTACAAATCCAGATGTAAAGCCCTCGTTATGTGCACCAGCAACATCAGTTATTTCAATTACTTAAGTAGTGAAATCGAAGTGAAAAAGTGCTGCGCCGCAGCATCTTTCGATCCGGGCGTCGCACTTCGTCCCGGGCTTCGGATCAGCGCCCTTGGGCCACCACCTCGAATTGCGCCTGCTGTTCTGCATCGGAACTGCCGCCGGCGAACACGGTGAACGTGCCCGGTTCGACGCGCTTGTGCATGTCCAGTCCGAGGAAAGCCAGGTCATCGGGTTTCAGCGCGAAATCCAGCGTCTTCGATTCGCCGGGCTTCAGGTGCACGCGCTGGAAGCCGCGCAACTGCCGCAGCGGACGGGTCACGCTGGAGACGTCGTCGCGCACGTACAACTGCACCACTTCGTCGCCGGCGCGCGTGCCGGTGTTGGTCACGGTGACCGCGACCTGCTGCGTGCCATCCACGCCGATCTTCGCCTGCTTCGGCTTCGGCGCGTCGTAGCGGAACGTGGTGTAGCTGAGGCCCCAGCCGAACGGATACAGCGGTGTGTTCGGCGAGTCGAGATAGCGCGAGGTGTACTTCTCTTCCTGGCCGTTGGGCATGAGCCGGATCGGGCGGCCGGTGTTCTTGTGGTCGTAGTACAGCGGGATCTGCCCGACGCTGCGCGGGAAGGTCACCGGCAGGCGGCCGGCCGGGTTGTAGTCGCCCAGCAAGACGTCGGCGATGGCGTTTCCCGCCTCCACGCCGGGGAACCACGCGGCGACGATCGCCGGCACGGCCTTGGACAGCGGCTCGAGGGTCAGCGCGCGACCGCTGAACACCACCGCGACGACCGGCTTGCCCGTGGCCTTCACCGCTTCGACCAGTTGCTGCTGCACGCCGGGCAGGCCGATGTCGGTGCGGCTGCTGGCCTCGCCGCTCATCGCCGCGGATTCGCCGATGAAAAGCACCACCGCATCGGCGTTGCGCGCGGCGGCCACGGCCTCGGCGAAGCCCGACGTATCCTTGCCGTCGATGCTGGCGCCCTTCGCATAACTCACTTGCGTGGCCGAACCCAGCGCCGCGCGCAGGCCCTGCAACGGCGTCACCGTGTCTTCGGGACGGCCGTCGCCGGCCCAGTTGCCGAGCATGTCCGGATGCGAATCGGCCAGCGGACCGATCGCCGCCAGCTTGCGCAGCTTGCCCTTCGCCAGCGGCAATGCGTTGCCTTCGTTCTTCAGCAGCACCAGCGATTCGCGTGCGACTTCGCGCGCGGCCTGACGGAACTCGGGCGTCAGGGTGCGCGCCTGCTCGCGTTCGACGTTGCAGAAGCGATACGGATCGTCGAACAGGCCCAGCTTGTACTTCAGCCGCAATACCCGGCGCACGGCTTCGTCGACCGTCGCCTGCGACAGCTTGCCGGCGCGCACCGCCGCCGGCAGCGATTTGCGGTAGATGTCGCTGACCATGTCGATGTCGACGCCCGCGTCCAGCGCGAGGATGCCGGCCGCGGTGTCGGCGGCGGCGATGCCGTGTTTTTCCAGTTCCCACACGCCGGTGTAGTCGCTGACCACCAGCCCGCCGAAACCGAATTCCTTGCGCAGCACGCCGTTGATCAGCGGCCCGTTGGCGTGCATCGGCACGCCGCCGACTTCGTTGAACGAGGCCATCACCGTCTGCACGCCGGCATCGACCGCGGCCTGGAACGGCGGCAGATAGACCTCGCGCAGGGTGCGTTCGGACATGTCGGCCACGTTGTAGTCGCGACCGGCCTCGGCGGCGCCGTAGGCGACGAAGTGCTTGGCCGTGGCCAGCATTTCGTCGTCGCGCTTCAGGTCGCCTTGGAAGCCGCGCACCCGCGCGCGCGCCAGCGCGTTGCCGAGATAGACGTCTTCGCCGGAACCTTCGGACATGCGGCCCCAGCGCGGATCGCGGGCGATGTCGACCATCGGCGCGAAGGTCCAGTGCAGGCCGTGCGCGGTGGCTTCGGCGGCGGCGATGCGCGCGGATTTCTCCACGGCGGCCGGGTCGAAGGTGGCCGCTTCGCCGATCGACTGCGGGAAGATGGTGCGGAAGCCGTGGATCACGTCGCCGGCGAACAGCAAGGGGATGCCCAGCCGCGATTCTTCGACCGCGACCTTCTGGTATTGGCAGGTCCGTGCGGCGCCGTGCAGGCCGAGGAACGATCCGACTTCGCTGCGGCGGACCTGATCGAGGCCGCCGGCTTCGGCCTGCGGGCCGGTGCGGTTGTCGGGACCGGGCGGCTGGTTGAGCTGGCCGAGTTTTTCTTCCAGGGTCATCTTGCCCAGCAGGGCTTCGATGAAGGCGGCTTCGTCGCGGGCCCCGGCCTTGGATGTAGCCGCAGGCGTGTCGGCGACGGCCAGGCCGGC
>DASRYD010000183.1:0-3726 GCA_035653955.1 Pseudoxanthomonas sp. | reverse complement strand
ATGCCGCCAGCGCCACCGCCTTGCGCGACAAGCTGCGCGCCAGCGGTTTCAGCGCTTTCGTCGAGCAGGTGAAGACCGATAGCGGCACGCAGAGCCGCGTCCGCGTCGGGCCGGTGGCCACCCGTGCCGCCGCCGACCAGTTGAAGTCGCAGGTCGCGGCCAAGACCGGGGTCAGCGGCCAGGTGCGTCCGCATCCCTGAGCCAAACGGCCTGTGCCGGCGGTGAAGTCCGGTGTGGGGGCGATGTAAGTCGCGAAGCTCTCTCGCGCCTCAGTCGCGACTTACGTCGCTCCCACACCAGGTTTTGTTGCCATCGTGGGCAAAAGGGTAGTGAACACATACACATGTAGATCGAGACTGTCCGTGTCGGCTTGCCCGCATGCTTGATCTGATCCTGTTCGCCCTCATCTCGGTTTCCGCGCTGTTCGGCCTGGTGCGCGGGCTGATCGGCGTGCTGGCCTCGATGGTCGCGTGGCTGCTGGCTGGCTGGACGGCGTTCCGCTTCGGTGGAACGGTCGCGCTGCAGTTCGCCGGCGGTCCGGCACCGACCGCCACCGAGCTGTTCGGTGGCTATGCGCTGTGTTTCCTCGCGGTGCTGGTGTTCGTCGGTGCGGTCGGCTGGATCGTGCGCCGGCTGGTCCATGGCATCGGCCTGTCCGGCGTGGATCGGCTGCTGGGCGGTGCGTTGGGGGCGCTGCGCGGGCTTTTCGTCGCCTGTGTCCTGCTGTTGCTGCTCGGCTTCACCCATGTCCCGCGGGAAGCGGCGTGGCAACGGTCGCAACTGGTGCCGCTGCTGCTGCCGGGTGCGCAATGGCTGCGTGGCTGGTTGCCTGAATGGGCGGCGGCGCAGGCCGATTTTGGCAACGGCGCGCGCGCGGGCGATAATGGGCGGCAGATCGACCTGCCCATTCCGCTGGACGAAGGCGTCCCGCAACCCGATTCCCCGTCTTCCTGAAGACATCCTGGCCCGATCGGGGCCGAACGGAGAACGCGAAACCATGTGCGGCATTGTCGGTATCGTCGGCAACCAGAACGTCGCCGGGCAGCTTTACGACGGCCTGACCGTGCTCCAGCACCGGGGCCAGGACGCGGCCGGCATCGCCACCGCGGACGGCAACAGGCTGCACCTGCACAAGGGCAACGGCCTGGTCCGCGACGTGTTCAACGCGCAAGGCATGAGCCTGCTGGAAGGCCGCGTCGGCATCGCCCACTGCCGTTACCCGACCGCTGGTTCGGAAGGCATGGACGAGGCGCAGCCGTTCTACGTCAACTCGCCTTACGGCATCGCCCTGGCCCACAACGGCAATCTGATCAACACCGATGCGCTGCGCCAGGAGGTGTTCGCGCAGGATCGCCGCAACGTCAACACCGAATCCGACAGCGAAGTGCTGCTCAACGTGTTCGCGCACGAACTGGGCATGCAGCACACGCTGACGCCGGAAGCGGCGATCCGCGCGGTGGCGGGCGTGCACCGCCGCTGCAAGGGCGGCTATGCCGTGGTCAGCGTGGTGCTGGGCCTGGGCCTGGTGGCGTTCCGCGACCCGCACGGCATCCGCCCGCTGGTGCTGGGCAGGCGCGAGCACAACGAAGGCGTCGAGTACATCGTCGCTTCCGAATCGGCGGCGCTGGACATCCTCGGCTTCTCCCGCGTGCGCGACGTGCGCCCCGGCGAGGCCGTCGTCATCACCCCGCGCGGCGAACTGTTCGCGGAAATCTGCGTCGAGCCGGGGCAGCACTCGCCGTGCATCTTCGAGTACGTGTATTTCGCCCGCCCCGATTCGATGATCGACAACGTCAACGTGCACAAGGCGCGCATGCGCATGGGCGTGAAGCTGGGCGAGAAGATCCTGCGCCTGCGTCCCGACCACGACATCGACACCGTCATCCCGATCCCCGACACCTCGCGCGATGCCGCGCTGGAGATATCCAACGTGCTGGGGGTGAAGTACCGCGAGGGCTTCATCAAGAATCGCTACGTCGGCCGCACCTTCATCATGCCGGGGCAGGGCGAGCGGGTGAAGTCGGTGCGCCGCAAGCTCAACCCGATCAACCTGGAGTTCCGCAACCGCGTGGTGCTGCTGGTCGACGACTCCATCGTGCGCGGCACCACCAGCCAGCAGATCGTGCAGATGGCCCGCGACGCCGGCGCGCGCAAGGTCTACCTGGCCAGCGCCGCGCCGCCTGTGCGCCACCCGAACATCTACGGCATCGACATGCCGGCCGCCGACGAGCTGGTCGCGCACGGCCGCAGCATCGAGGAAATCGAGAAGCTGCTCGGCTGCGACTGGCTGGTCTACCAGGACCTGGAAGACCTGGAGGCGGCGGTGCGCGAAGGCAACCGCGAGCTGACCCAGTTCGATTCGTCGTGCTTCGACGGCAAGTACGTCACCGGCATCGAGCCGGGTTACTTCGAGCGCATCCAGCAACTGCGCTCCGACGAGGCCAAGCACAAGCGGCGCGCCTGATGCCTTCATGGCATCGTCTTCCGGCCCGAGTCGGGACGACGGCGCAAGCGGCCCACGCATGATTTCCCTTTTCGACGCCGCACGTGCCTGTCTGGATGCCGCCGACCCGGCGGAAAAGGTCGCGCTGACCCAACGTCACGCCTCCGCCTTCGCGCGCGGCGAGTTGGCCATTCCCGGCGATGCGCCAGCACCCGGGCCGATCCGCATGCCGGGCCGGCCGTCATCGCCGAAACTCGTGCATCCGCGCGAGCTGCCGCGGCGCGGATTCGGCACGCGGGAAGGACGCGCCGCGTTCATCCACGCGGTTGCGCACATCGAGCTGAACGCCATCGACCTGGGGTGGGACGCGGTCTATCGCTTCCGCGGGCTGCCGCCTGCGTTCTATGCGGATTGGGTGGCGGTGGCGAACGACGAGTCGCACCATTTCGTATTGCTGCGCGAGCGTTTGCGCGAATTCGGCCACGATTACGGCGATTTCGATGCGCACAACGGTCTGTGGGAAATGTGCGAGAAGACCGCCCACGACGGCCTGGCGCGGATGGCGCTGGTGCCGCGCGTATTGGAAGCGCGCGGCCTGGACGTGACGCCGGGGATGATCGTCAAGCTGCGTTCGCTCGGCGACGACGCCACCGCCGACATCCTCGAAATCATCCTGCGCGAGGAAGTCGCCCATGTCGCCGCCGGTTCGCGCTGGTATCGCTGGCATTGCGAGCGGCAGGGAGTCGAGCCGCGGTCGCGCTTTCGCGAACTGCTGCGTGAATACGCGGGCGGCTACCTGCATGGGCCGTTCAACCTCGAGGCGCGATTGCAGGCGGGGTTCGATGAGGATGAATTGATGGCGCTGCAGGCCGAAGCCTGAAAACCTCCGTAGGGGCGCTCCCTGAGCGCGACCGGAAGCCTTCAACCTCTACGGATTGCCGCGCAGCGCTATTCTCCCGGTCGCGCTCAGGGAGCGCTCCTACAGGGAGGCGAGCTTCATTCCTTGCGCATCCACGCGCAGCACCGATCCCTGCTCGTACCAGTCGCCGAGCACGATGCGCTGGCGCGCCCGCCCGTCGACGTTCAAGTCGTGGATCGCCGGCCGATGCGTATGCCCATGGACCAGCGTATCGATGCCGTAGCGCGCGAAGGTCGCTTCGACCGTGGCAGGAGTCACGTCGGTGATCGTCTCGAACTGCGCGCGGTCGTCGCCCTTCATTTCCTTCTGCCGCGCCATGCTCGCCGCGCGCGCCTGCGCGGCGAAGGCGAGGCGCGCGGCCAGC
>DASRYD010000182.1:0-3566 GCA_035653955.1 Pseudoxanthomonas sp. | reverse complement strand
GGCCGGGCAGGGCAGCGGCGCGGTCGGCGGCGGTTCGCCCTGATCGGCCGATCCTCGCCTAGGGTTTCGCGAACGAGGGCTCGGCAGGCTCGAGTACCGAGGTGTCGCGCTCCCAGCCTTCGTTTTCCAAGGTGATCGATTCGATCGCCACGCTCGCGGTCTTCGCGTCCAGTTCCGGCAGCGCGCGAAATTCCGAGACCCAGCAGCGATACACCTTGTAGGCGATGACGAGCTGCCCGGCTTCGTTGTACAGCTCGATGACGATGTCCTTGCGGTAGTCGCGCAGGGAGAGTTCCGCGCCTGCGCCCGCCTGGGCGTTCCACACTTTGTTGGCCCACTGCTCGAATTCGGTGTCGTGGGTGATGCCGCGTTCCAGCACGACGGGTTCGCAGTTCGTGCGTCCCGGCGACTTGCGCAGGATGTTCGCCTCGCCGCCGGCGCGATGCTCCACCGCTTCGGTTCGCCGCGCCAACCCGCCGATCCGGCTGATGCCGGCGATGTAGCGGTTGTCCCATTTCACCCGGAACTTGAAGTTCTTGTAGGGGTCGTGGCGGTGCGTGTTCACGGGGAATTGGGCCATGGCGGATCTCCTTGTTCGATGGCGTGCATGTCGTGACTACGCGGAACGCAGCGTGCCGGGGACAGGCCCTGGGCGGACCGGTATCATTCCGTCGTGCCTATCCGCCCCCTTCCCGAAATCCTGATCAACCAGATCGCCGCCGGCGAAGTGGTCGAACGACCCGCCTCGGTGGTCAAGGAACTGGTCGAAAACGCGCTGGACGCCGGCGCAAGACGCATCGACATCGACCTGGAGGAAGGCGGCATCCGCCTGATCCGCATCCGCGACGATGGCGGCGGCATCGCGCCGGAGGAATTGCCGCTGGCGGTGGCGCGGCATGCGACCAGCAAGATCGCCTCGCTCGACGACCTGGAAGCGGTGGCCACGCTCGGTTTCCGCGGCGAAGCGCTGCCGTCCATCGCTTCGGTCAGCCGCTTCTCGCTGGCCTCGCGCCGTGCCGGCGATGCGCATGGTTCGGCGCTGCAGGTCGAAGGGGGCAGGCTCGGCGAAGTGGCGCCGAAACAGCAGGCCCCCGGCACCACGGTGGAAGTGCGCGAGTTGTTCTACAACGTGCCGGCGCGGCGCAAGTTCCTGCGCGCCGAGCGCACCGAACTGGGCCATATCGAGGAATGGTTGCGTTCGCTGGCGCTGGCGCGTCCCGACGTGGAACTGCGCGTTTCCCACAATGGCAAGCCGACCCGCCGTTACGCGGCCAATAACAGCCGGGGCGACGAAGCCGAACACGCCGCGCGGCTGGGCGAAACCCTCGGCGACGAATTCGCGCGCAATTCCCTGCGCATCGACCACGCCGCCGCCGGCCTGCGCTTGCTGGGCTGGATCGCCCAGCCCAGTTATTCGCGGGCCAGCGCCGACCAGCAATACCTGTACGTCAACGGCCGCAGCGTGCGCGACCGCAATATCGCCCATGCGGTGAGGCTGGCCTATCAGGACGTGCTGTTCCATGGCCGCCAGCCGGCCTATGTGCTGTTCCTGGAAATCGATCCGACCCGCGTCGACGTCAACGTGCACCCGGCCAAGCACGAAGTCCGCTTCCGCGACAGCCGGTTGGTCCACGACTTCGTCTATCGCACGCTGCACGAGGCGTTGGCGGAAACGCGGGCGGGCGCGGCGCCGGTGCAACAGGGTTCGTATTCCCCTGTCTCCGCTGCGCCGTTCGCGAACGGACAGGCCGTGCCCGCGTGGATGCCGACGCGACAGGCGCCGCTGGGCCTGAGCGTGGCCGATGCGCCAGCGGCCTACGCCGCGTTGTACGCGCCGTCGGGCGAGTCGCCATCGGTCGAAGCGCTTGCGTGGTCGCCGGCCCCACTGCCCGAAACCGGCGAAGCCGGCGTGCCTCCGCTGGGCTATGCCATCGCCCAATTGCACGGGATCTACATCCTGGCCGAGAACGCCGACGGCCTGATCGTCGTCGACATGCATGCCGCGCACGAGCGCATCGGCTACGAAAAACTGAAGACCGCGCACGACGGTATCGGCGTGCGTTCGCAACCGCTGCTGGTGCCGATCAACCTGGCCGTCGCGGAGCGCGAGGCCGATGTGGCCGAGCGCGAAGCCGAGACGCTCGTCGCGCTCGGTTTCGAAGTCGTGCGCAGCGGGCCGCAATCGCTCAGCGTGCGCAGCGTGCCGGCCTTGCTGGCCCATGCCGAACCGGAAGCCCTGCTGTGCGACGTGTTGACCGACCTGCGCGAGCACGGCGAGAGCCGCCGCGTCGCTGCCGCGCGCGACGAACTGCTGTCGACCATGGCCTGCCACGGCGCGGTGCGGGCCAACCGCAAGCTGACCGTGGCCGAGATGAATGCGTTGCTGCGCGAGATGGAAATCACCGAGCGTTCGGGCCAGTGCAACCACGGCCGGCCGACCTGGGCGCATTTCTCGCTGGCGCAAATCGACCGCTGGTTCCTGCGAGGACGATGAGATGACGAAACGTGCGTGGTGGCTGGCGGCGATGCTCGTGGCCCTGTGCGCTTGCCAGCGCAGCGAGCCAGGGCCCGATGCGGCCGCGATCGCGGCGAAGAAGGCGAAGGCGGAACAGGTCTTCTTCGCGGAGAACGCGGCGTGGCGCGAGCAGCGCAGGCAGGAATTGCTGCAACCCGACGGCTGGACCAGCCTGGTCGGACTGCATTGGCTGGAGCCGGGCGCGCATTACATCGGCAGCGGCAGCAGCAGCGGCATCCGCCTCGCGGTCGGACCGGCGAAGATGGGCATGCTCGTCCTGAAACAGGATCGCGTCGAGTTCAGCCCCGAATCCGGCGCCGCACTGACCCTCGATGGCGAGCCGCTGAAGGGCCGGACGGAATTGCTCAGCGATCATGGGCAGGCGCCCAGCGTCATCGGGTTCGACGAAGGCAAGGGCAAACTGACGGTGATCAAGCGCGGCGACCGTTACGCCTTGCGGGTCAAGCATGCCGACGCGCCGAGCCGCGTGAACTTCGCCGGCGTGCGGTACTGGAACGCGGATCCATCGTGGCGCGTCGTCGCCAAGTTCGTCGCCAACCCGCCGGGCAAGGCCATTCCCGTCGTCGACATCGTCGGCACCGTCACCGATTCGCCGAACCCGGGCGCGGTGGAATTCGTCCGCGGCGGCAGGACCTATCGCATCGAGGCGCTGGCCGAGGACGACAGCGGCGATCTGTTTCTGGTCTTCGCCGACCGCACCAGCGGCCACGGCAGTTATCCGGCCGGGCGTTTCCTCGACGCGGCCAAACCCGATGCGCGGGGCAACGTAGTGCTGGATTTCAACCGCGCCTACGACCCGCCGTGCGCGTTCACGCCGTTCGCGACCTGCCCGTTGCCGCCGCCGGAAAACCGCATCGACCTGGCGATCGACGCCGGCGAGAAGACCTACGCGCATCCGGAACCCGTGCCGGACAAGGAAAGTCGATGAAACCGCTTCGCTCCGCACAGTGCATTTCCACTGCATTGCTGACTGCGTTCCTGTGGGCCGCCACCGCCGGGGCCGCAGGCGCGCCCGACGCGGCCGCGGTCC
>DASRYD010000181.1:0-13322 GCA_035653955.1 Pseudoxanthomonas sp. | reverse complement strand
GCGATCGCGCAGGCGCGCGGGCTGGGCGAAATCGCGCCGTTCTTCATCGACGCCGAACGCGATGCCGGCGGCCCCGATTGGCCCGCCGGCGGCATGACCGTGGTCCGCTTCCGCGACCAGCACCTGCAATACGCGCTGACCTGGTTCGCGATGGCCTTGCTGGCGCTGTACGGCGGCTGGCGCGTGTTTTCGTCCGGACGGCGTTTGCGGCACCATGGCGACCTCCGCGAATGATCGCCATGGCCGATGCCGCTTCCCTCCACCGCCAACCCTGACTTGCCGTCATCGCGCGGCCCTCAACAGCCGGATGGCTGGTCGAGCGCGGGCCTACGTAACTTGCAGCAGCTGATCCAGCTGCGCTGGATCGCCGTGGTCGGCCAGGTGCTGGCCATCGCCTTCGTCCACTTCGGCCTGCGCATCGCCCTGCCATTGGAGCCGATGCTGTGGGTGCTGGCCGCGCTGGTCGCCTACAACCTCGCCAGCCAGTTCGCGCTGAAGCGGCGCAAGCGCGTCGCCAATCGCGCCCTGCTGCTGGCCCTGCTGGTCGATGTGGCCACGCTGACCGCGCAACTGCATTACAGCGGCGGGTTGACCAATCCCTTCGTGTTCCTGTTCCTGCTGCACGTGGTGCTGGGCGCGGTGCTGCTGCGCACGGCCGCGAGCTGGATCGTCGCCGCCGCGACCACAGGTTGCGTTCTGTGGCTGGCGCTGTATCCGGGGCCGGTGACCGTCGCGACCGACCTGTCGCAGGGGCTCGATTCGCTGTACGTGCAGGGCCTAGTGATCTGCTTCGCGCTGGTCGCGGTACTGCTGGTGGTGTTCATCACCCGCATCGGCCGCATCCTGCGCGAGCGCGATGCCCGTCTCGCGGCGATGCGCCAGCGTGCCGCCGAGGAAGAACACATCGTGCGCATGGGCTTGCTCGCCTCCGGCGCCGCGCATGAACTTGGCACGCCGCTGTCCACGCTGGCGGTGATCCTCGGCGACTGGCAGCACCTGCCCCACTTCGCCTCCGACCCCGAATTGCTGCAGGACGTGGTGGAGATGCAGGCGCAGGTCCTGCGCTGCAAGGCCATCGTCACCGGCATCCTGCAATCGGCCGGCGAAACCCGCGGCGAAGCGCCGGAACAGGTACGCCTGCGCGACTTCTTCGACGAACTGGCCGACGAATGGCTGAACACGCGCCCCGTACAGCGATTCGACTATGCGAACCAATGCGCGGAAAATCCGCTGATAGTCTCCGACGCGGGGCTGAAACAGATGATCGCCAACGTGCTGGACAATGCGCTGGAAGCCTCGCCGAAACGCGTGACGATGACCGTCGCCCTGTCCGGCGGCGATCCCGGATCAGGTCCGGGGCAGGCTCTGGTGGTCGAAGTCGCCGACAGCGGCCCGGGCTTCGCTCCTGCGATGCTGGCGCAGCTGGGCAAACCCTACCAGTCCAGCAAGGACGAACCCGGCCATGGCCTGGGCCTGTTCCTGTCGGTCAACGTGGCCCGCAGCCTGGGCGGGACCCTGAGCGCGCGCAATACCATGCGCGGTGCGGTGGTGACCATGGCGTTGCCGCTGTCGGCGCTGACGCTCGACGGCGAAGAGGAAGGCGAAGACGATGCCGGATGACGCCGACAAGCACCTGTCGATCGTCGAGAACATCGAGCCGCGTCGTCGACGCGATGAGGTCGCACGATGAACGAAGCCATGCCCCGCCGCCTGCTGATTGTCGAGGACGACACCGCGTTCGCTCGCACGCTGGCGCGCTCGTTCGAACGCCGCGGCTACGCGGTGCGCCAGGCCGACGGGCTGGCGTCGCTGCGGCCCTTGCTCGACGAATTCCCGCCGACGCACGCGGTGGTCGACCTGAAACTGGCCGGTGGCGACTCCGGCCTGGCCTGCGTCAAGGCGTTGCATGCGCACGATCCGCAAATGCGCATCGTCGTGCTGACCGGCTACGCCAGCATCGCCACCGCGGTCGAGGCGATCAAGCTGGGTGCGCGCCATTACCTGGCCAAGCCGTCCAACAGCGACGACATCGAGGAAGCGTTCAAGCGCAACGAGGGCGATGCCGAAGTCGGCCTGACCGAGCGCAAGACTTCGATCAAGACGCTGGAGTGGGAACGCATCCACGAAACCCTGGCCGAAACCGGCTTCAACATCTCCGAAACCGCGCGCCGCCTCGGCATGCATCGGCGCACGCTGGCGCGCAAGCTGGACAAGCAGCGGATCAAATAACCCGGGCCTTCTTCGTGGGAGCGACGCAAGTCGCGAAGCCCTTGCCTTGCCGTCACGAAAAGCCATCGCGACTCGTTCCCACGACGGCTTGTCGATGTGCAAAACGAAGAAGCCCGGCATCGCCGGGCTTCTTCATCGCACGAGAGCCGAAGATCAGGCCGTGCGCGCCAGCATCAGCTTCTTGATCTCGGCGATGGCCAGTGCCGGGTTCAGGCCCTTCGGGCAGGTCCGCGCGCAGTTCATGATGGTGTGGCAGCGATACAGCTTGAACGGATCTTCCAGGTCGTCCAGGCGGGCGCCGGTATCCTCGTCTCGCGAATCGACGATCCAGCGATAGGCCTGCAGCAGGATCGCCGGACCCAGGTAGCGCTCGCCGTTCCACCAGTAGCTGGGGCACGAAGTCGAGCAGCACGCGCACAGGATGCATTCGTACAGGCCGTCGATCTTCTTGCGATCCGCCGGCGACTGCAGGCGCTCGCGATCCGGCGGCGGCGGCGTCTGCGTGCGGATCCACGGCTTGATCGAGGCGTATTGCGCGTAGAAATGGGTCAGGTCCGGCACCAGGTCCTTGACCACCTCCATGTGCGGCAGCGGGTAGATCGGCACCTCGGCCTTGCTGCAGTCGTCGATCGCCTTGGTGCAGGCCAGCGTATTGGTGCCGTCGATGTTCATCGCGCACGAGCCGCAGATGCCCTCCCGGCACGAACGGCGGAAGGTCAGCGTGGGGTCGATCTCGTTCTTGATCTTGATCAGCGCGTCCAGGACCATCGGCCCGCACTTGTCGAGGTCGACCTCGTAGGTGTCGGTGCGCGGGTTCTGGTCGTCGTCGGGGCTCCAGCGGTACACCTTGAAGGTGCGCACCTTGGTCGCGCCCTTCGCGGGGAAATGCTTGCCCTGCTGTATCTTCGAGTTCTTCGGGAGGGTGAATTCGGCCATGGTCGGTTCTCTCCCGGATCAGTAGACGCGCGGCTTCGGCGGCACCACGGCCACGTCGTCGCTGAGCGTGTACATGTGCACCGGGCGGTAGTCGAAGCTGCAGTTGCCCTTGTCGTCGACGTCGACCAGGGTGTGTTTCTGCCAGTTGGCATCATCGCGGTCGGGGTAATCCTCGCGCGCGTGGGCGCCGCGGCTCTCGTGGCGCTGCTCGGCCGAGTTGATCGTCGCCACCGCGTTGAGCAGCAGGTTGTTCAGCTCATAGGTCTCGATCAGGTCCGAGTTCCATACCAGCGAACGGTCGGAGACCTTGACGTCCTCGAAGCTGGAGAAGATCTCCGCCATCTTCGCGCAGCCTTCCTGCAACGACTTCTCGGTGCGGAACACCGCCGCGTCGGATTGCATGGTGCGCTGCATGCGGTCGCGGATCACCGCGGTCGGCGTGTCGCCGTTGGCGTTGCGCAGCTTGTCCAGCAGGCCCAGCGCCTTGTCGCAGGCGTCGGCGGCCAGCGGCTTGTGCGGCGCGTTCGGCTTGATCGTCTCGGCGCAGCGGTTGGCCACCGCGCGGCCGAACACGACCAGGTCGAGCAGCGAGTTCGAGCCCAGCCGGTTGGCGCCGTGCACCGACACGCAGGCGGCCTCGCCGATGGCGTACAGGCCCGGCACGACCGCATCCGGGTCGTCGCTGACCTTGCGCACCACTTCGCCGTGGTAGTTGGTCGGGATGCCGCCCATGTTGTAGTGCACGGTCGGCAGCACGGGGATCGGCTGCTTGGTCACGTCGACGCCGGCGAAGATGCGCGCGCTCTCGGCGATGCCCGGCAGCTTCTCGTGGATCACTTCCGGGCCCAGGTGGGTCAGGTCGAGCAGGATGTGGTCCTTGTGCTCGCCTACGCCGCGGCCTTCGCGGATCTCGATGGTCATCGAACGCGAGACCACGTCGCGCGAAGCCAGGTCTTTGTAGTGCGGTGCGTAGCGCTCCATGAAGCGCTCGCCGTTGCTGTTGCGCAGGATGCCGCCTTCGCCGCGCACGCCTTCGGTGATCAGGCAGCCGGCGCCGTAGATGCCGGTCGGGTGGAACTGCACGAATTCCATGTCCTGCATCGGCAGGCCGGCGCGCATCACCAGACCGCCGCCGTCGCCGGTGCAGGTATGGGCGGAAGTCGCGCTGAAGTACGCGCGGCCGTAGCCGCCGGTGGCCAGCACCACGCCCTGGGCGCGGAACAGGTGCAGCGTGCCCTCGGCCATGTCCAGCGCCAGTACGCCGCGGCACACGCCCTCTTCGTCGAAGATCAGGTCGAGCGCGAAGTACTCGATCATGAAGCGCGCGTCGTGCGCCAGCGATTGCTGGTACAGCGTGTGCAGCATCGCGTGGCCGGTGCGGTCGGCCGCGGCGCAGGTACGCTGCGCGGGCGGGCCTTCGCCGTATTCGGTGGTCATGCCGCCGAACGGGCGCTGGTAGATCTTGCCTTCCTCGGTGCGCGAGAACGGCACGCCGTAGTGCTCCAGCTCGATGATCGCCGGGATCGCCTCGCGGCACATGTATTCGATCGCATCCTGGTCGCCCAGCCAATCCGAACCCTTGATGGTGTCGAAGAAGTGGAAGCGCCAGTCGTCCTTGCCCATGTTGCCCAGCGCGGCCGAGATGCCGCCCTGCGCCGCCACGGTGTGCGAACGGGTCGGAAACACCTTGGTCAGGCACACGGTCTGCAAGCCCTTGGCCGCCAGGCCGAAGGTCGCGCGCAGGCCCGCGCCGCCGGCGCCGACCACGACCATGTCGTACTTGTGTTCGGTGATCTTGTATGCCGACATCGGATCAGTTCCCCAACGCAATGATGACTACGGCGAACACGCTGGCCAGCGCGCCGAGGATGCAGACGAAACGCACGGCGATCTGCGCCAGAACGGCCAAGCCCGCGCTGTGCACGTAGTCCTCGATGATCACCTGCAGGCCGAGCTGGCCGTGCCAGAACATCGCCACCAGGAAGGCGATCAGCAGGGTCGCGTTCCATGGGCGCGCCACGGCATCGCTGGCGGTGAGGTAATCGGCATGCATCAGGCCGACGACGAACCAGACGAACCAGCCGGCCAGGAAGATCAGCGCGATGGCGGTAATCCGCTGCACAGCGAAGTGGTGCACGCCGGTCTTGGCCGAACCCAGGCCGCGTGCGACCTTCAGCGGGGTGCGGAACTTGTCGTTGTTGTTGGCGCTCACGACAGGCCTCCCTGCGCGGCGACCGCGCCCCAGACGATCGCGGTCAGCACCAAGCTGCCGATGATAGAAATCCAGCTGTTGCGGACGAAGGCCGGCACGCTGAAGCCGTAGCCGGCGTCCTGCAGCAGGTGGCGGATGCCGTTGACCAGGTGGTAAGCGAAGGACCAGGTCCAGCCGAACAGCACGATGCGTCCCAGCCAAGATCCCGCGCAGGCCCGCACGCAGTCCCAGGCTTCCGGGCCGGTGGCCATCGCCAGCAATGCGGCGGCGATCAGCAATGCGCCGAGGGCGAGGATGATGCCCGTGGCGCGGTGGATGATGGAGGTGACCATCTGGACCTGCCAGCGGTACACCTGCATGTGCGGGGAAAGCGGACGTTGACGGCTCGCCATGCGCTGCTCGTTGTCTCGGCTGGGCGGGTTCAGGCCGATGTTTCTGCCTGCCTCGCGTTGGCTGGGTGACGCTGCTCAGAAGTCGATGCAGCGTCCGTTCTTTTCCCAATCGCCGTAGCGCGTCGGCTCGGGGCCGTCGCGTCCGCCGATTTCCTTCGGTGCTTCGCCTTCAACGGGCTTCAGCGTTTCGGGAACGGGCTCGGGAATGGGAGGGGTTTCGCCTATCATGTGGATCTCGCAATGCACAAAATTTTAATCCCCGCCCCCTTGGCTGACAACCTGCCCGCGCCGGAACCCGTCTTTTTCGCCCTTCCCGACCATACGCTGGTCGGTCTGCAAGGCACGGATGCGGCGGCTTTTGCCCAGGCGCAATTCGCCAATGATGTCTCGCACCTCGCGCCGGGCCAATGGCAATGGAACGCCTGGCTGACGCCGAAAGGCCGGGTCATCGTCCTGTTCGCCCTGCTCAAGCGCGCCGAGGACGATTTCCTGCTGCTGTCGCCGGACTATCCCGCCGAGGCGCTGGCCTCGCAATTGGCGCGGTTGGTCTTCAGACGAAAGTTGAAGATCGCCGCCCGCCCCGACCTGCACGTCGGCGGGAACTTCGCGGCGTCGGCGACTGCTCGCGGCGCGCTTGCGGGACTGGATGGCGAAACGATCGAGCTGGATTTCGGCGCCGATGGCGGCCAACGCACGCTGCGCATCGGTACCGCGCCGGCGGCCGAGGACATGCACGCGCAAGCGCGCTGGTTCGCCTTCGACCTGGCCCACGGCCTGCCGCGCCTGCCGCAATCGCAACGCGAGCAATGGACGCCGCAGCAGTTGTCGCTGGAACGGCTGCCTGCCTTCAGCGTGAAAAAAGGCTGCTATCCCGGCCAGGAAATCGTCGCCCGTACCCATTTCCTCGGCAAGGCCAAGCGCGGACTGGTGGCGCTGAGCGCCCCGGCGCCGGTTCCCGTCGATGCGGAAGTCGAGCTGGATGGCTCGTCCATCGGCCGCATCGTGTCCGCGTCGACGCTCGAGCCATGCTTCGCATTGGCGGTATTGCCGTTGGAGCGCGGATCCGGTGCGCTCAGCGCCGCCGGACTGGGCTTGAACGATATCGGCCTGCGCGACGGCCTGGCCCGCTGATCGTCAGATCGGTTTGCGCAACCAGGCGTCGAAGCGTTCGGCGAAACCCTGAAGGTAATTGCGCGTGCGTTCGTCGGTGATATTGCCTTCGGCGTCGATCAACCCTTCCTTGAACTGCACCGCGACTTCGGGCTGCGGCATGGCCAGCACGCCGACGCCGACCAATACGTTGCGCAGGTGTTGCTGGGCCAGCATGCTGCCGCGCGCACCCGGCGAAGTGCCGATCACCGCCGCCGGCTTGCCCTGGAACGAATTGCGGCTGGGCGGGCGCGAGCCGGTGTCGATGGCGTTCTTCAGTACGCCGGGAATCGAACGGTTGTATTCGGGGGTGACGATCAGCAGCGCATCCGCCGCTTCGATCTGCTGCTTGAAGCGCAGGCCCGCGGCGGGGAAATCCGCGTCGTGATCCTGGTTGTACAGCGGGATTTCGCCGATGCCGGCTTCCGCGAATTCGAAACGGTCCGCTGCCAGCTTTTCCACCGCACCTGCGAGCTGGCGGTTGAACGATCCCTTGCGCAGGCTGCCGATGACGACTGCGATCTTCGCCTTGCCCATGGCCTCACCCCGTCGAATGCGATGGCCAAGAGCATAGCAGCCGTGCGATAGCCGCCCATGAGTCCGGGCTGGGCCGGCAAGCTCGCGGCTTACGCCAACCTGTCCGCCGCCGCGACGATGTCCTCGTCGCCCGGCAACACCAGGAACGCCGCGCCGGCCAGCGGCGTATAGGTGTCGGCACCGACCACGCGCTGGAACGGGCGCGCGGCATAACCGCCCTCGGCGATCGCAGTGACTACGCCCTCGCCCACGCCGGCCGAATGGCGGCCTTCGTCGACGATCAGGATGCGCCTGGCCGATTGCGCCTGTTCGACGATGAACTTCTCGTTCAACGGCACCAGCCAGCGCAGGTCGACCACGCGCACCTTCCAGCCATGCTTCCTTTCGATCTCGCGTGCGGCGCGCAGGCTCATCGGCACTCCGTTGCCGTAGGTGAAGACGACCAGATCGTCGTTGCCTTCGCCATAGACGCGTCCCTCGCCCAGCGGCATCGCCCGATCCGGCGCGGGGTATTCGGTCAGCCATTGGCCATCGCCCGCTTCGTACAGATCCTTGGTCATGTACAGCGCGATGGGTTCGAGGAACGCGGTGACGCGTCCGTCGACCTTGGCCAAGGCGGCCAGCGTGCGCAGCATCGTCGCCGCATCGTCGCCGCGCGACGGGCAGCCGACGACCAGGCCGGGGATGTCGCGCAACGCGGCGATCGAATTGTCGTTGTGGAAATGCCCGCCGAAGCCGCGCTGGTAGCCGAGGCCGGCGATGCGCACGACCATCGGGTTGCGGTACTGGTCGTTGCTGAAGAACTGCAGGCTGGCCGCTTCGCCGCGGATCTGGTCGCAGGCGTTGTGGAAGTAAGCCAGATACTGGATTTCCGGCAACGGCAGCATGCCCATGTTGGCGTAGCCCTGGGCCAGGCCGAGGATCATCGTCTCGTCGAGCAGCGTGTTGAACACGCGGCTGCCCTTGAACGCCTTGTGCAGGCCCTTGGTCACCGTGTATACGCCCCCCTTCTGCGCCACGTCTTCGCCGAACAGCAGCGTTTCCGGGTACTTGCAGAACAGGTCGTGCAGCGCGTTGTTGATCTGGATGGCCAAGTGCCGCGGCGCCTGCTTCTCCGGCAACTTGTCTTCGCCGCCGAACGCGGCGATGCGCTTGTCGCGCGACGGCGCGCGCGCGGCTTCCTCGGCCACTCGCTTCGGCGAATACGGCGCCAGTGGCGCCATCACTTCTTCCAGCGTGGCGATCTTCGGCCGACGGTCGGCTTCCTCGGCGGCGGCGAAGCAGCGCTTGCGGATGCCTTCGTACAGCGCCAGCAGTTCTTCCTTCGAATACAGGCCCGACTCCAGCGCGATGGCCGCGCTGCGCAACAACGGATCGCCGGCTTCGACCGCGCACAGTTCCTCGATGGGGCGCCATTCGATTTCGAAATCGGTGCCGGCGTGGCCCATGATCCGGGTCGTGCGCAGGTGCAGGAAGGTCGGCCGCCGCGTGCGGCGGCAATGCTCCACCGCCGCCTGCACCTGGCCGTAGCCGTTGCCCAGGTCGAGCCCGTCGGCATGGAAATAATCCAGGTCGGCGCGGTCGCGGAAATTGCGGCCGATCCAGCCATCCGGGGTCTTCACCGAAATGCCGATGCCGTTGTCCTCGCAGACGAACAGCACCGGCGCCGGCAGCTTCTGGTAGGCCGTCCACGCGGCCGTATTGAACGCGGTCTGCGCGGTGGCGTGGTTGCTGGACGCATCGCCGAACGAACAGATCGCGATACTGTCGTCGGGAATCGGCAACGCATGAGCGATGCGCCGCGCCTGTTCGATGGCGACGGCGGTGCCCAGCGCCTTCGGCAGGTGCGAGGCGATGGTCGAGGTCTGCGGCAGCACCCACAAGGGCTTGCTGCCCCAGACCTTGTGGCGGCCGCCGGAGGCCGGATCTTCCGCGCTGGCCGCGAACGACAGCGCCGAATCCATCACCGGATCCATTCCCGGCAGCTTGCGGAAACGTTCGGCCATGAAGCCGCCGCTGCGGTAATGCAGGAAGGCCGGGTCGGTATGGCGGGTCAGCCGCGCGACCATCGCGTTGCCTTCGTGGCCCGAAGAACCGATGGTGTAGAAGACCTTGTTCTGCACGCGCAGCACCCGCGCCATCAGGTCGAGGTGGCGCGAGACCAGTTGCGATTCCAGCAATTCGGCGAAGCCGCGCGCGTCCAGCGCGCTGCCGGCCAGCACCGCGGCGTTGCCCTCCGGCTTCGCGCCGACCGGCCCATTCCACGCCTGCACGAATTCGACGAAGTTGCGGTCGCAGATTTCGGCGCGGTTGAGCCCCTTCATGCGGGCCGGGATCGGGGTCGGGACGGTGGCGAACATGCGTTTCTCCCCTTCCCGTCGCGACGGGAAGGTCGACGTAAGTGGAATCAGGTGGATTGATCGATCAGGGCCTGCGCCTGCGCATCCGGCGCGGGCAGCGGCACGAATCCCGGCGTGGCTTCGACGCGCGCCAGCCAGTCGCGCAGCGCCGGATACGCGTCCAGTGCGATGCCGCCGTGCGGGGCGACGCAGGTATAGGCGTACAGCGCGATGTCGGCGATGCCGTAACCGTCGCCGTTGAACCACGGGTTCGAAGCGAGATGCTTCTCCATCACCGCGAGCGCAGCATGTCCGCGTTCGCGCAGCTTCGGCAGGTCGGCGCGGCGCGGCGAATCGATCGGCGTCCAGCCGCAGACGAAACGCGCCACCGCGACGTACGGCTCATGGCTGTATTGTTCGAAGAACATCCAGCTCAGCGCCTGCGCCTTGGCCCACGGATCGGACGGCAGGAACTTCGTGCCGTCGGCCAGCCAGCACAGGATGGCGTTCGATTCGACGAGTACGCGGCCGTCGTCGAGTTCGACCATCGGCACCTTGCCGTTCGGGTTCTTCGCGAGGTACTCCGGCGTGCGGGTCGCGCCGCGAGCGCTGTCGGTTTCGACCCAGCGATAGTCGCGGTCGAGCTGTTCCAGCAGCAACTTGACCTTGTGGCAATTGCCCGAAGGAGAGAATCCGTAGACGGTCAGCATGCGTGCATTTGTCCGGAAGTCGATGTTCGTGCGCGGGTCTCGGCCAGCGCGGCCTTGGCCAGATCCTTGTCCCGGCCGAACAGGCGCAGGATGCGGATCTGTTCGGCCAACGCGGGCACCCGGACCTCGAATCCGTCGACGACGGCGACTTCGGATTCGCGCACGGTCAATGCTTCCCAGCTTCCGTTGCGGCGCACTTCCAGGCCGCCCATCACTTCGACCGGCAGCGGAAAATGGACGAAGCGGGCGTAAACCGAGCGGAACTGCACGCCATCGGCCGGATGCCGATCCGCCTGCACGTGCCCGCGCCACGAATCGGTCAATGCTTCCGCGTCGTCGGCGCTGGTCAGCAGGTCGACGTCCTCGGGTCGTTCGTCGAATGCGCCCAGCAAAGCCAGGCCCGCGCTGCCGATGATCCACCACGGGTCGCGCATGGCTTGCAATGCGGGCCGCAGCCCTGCGAGCGTGGCGGCCAATCGAGGGTCGAGCGACGGCCCATTCATGCCGGTTTCGCCCGCCGTCGCGCAACCCATTCCTCGCGCGTCTGGCCCCACACGTCGACCACTACGTGCTCGAATGGCGCCGGCAACTTGCCCGGTCCCTTCTTCGCCGAGCCCAGTCGCTGCGCGACCTTCTGCGAAGGAATATTGCCCGGGTCGATGCAATGGATGATGTCGTTCCAGCCGAGGTTGGCGAAGGCCCAGTCGATGGCGGCGGTACCCGCCTCGGTCGCATAGCCCTTGCCCCAGGCACGCGGATGGAAGGCATAACCGATCTCGTTGCCCGGCCAGCCTTCCGGCTTCCAGGGCCCGATCTGGCCCATCCACCGGCCGCTCGCCTTTTCGATCACGCCGAACATGCCGAAGCCCTGCACGAACCATGCGCCGGGCTGCCACAGGAAACGGCGCCACGCCTCCGCGCGGGTCACGTGTCCGCCGATGAAGCGGGATGCGTCCGCGTCGCCCTGCATTTCCGCAAAGCCGTCGAAGTCCGCCGCCTGCGGCGGCCGCAGGAGCAGGCGCTCGGTTTCCAGTATCGGGCCGGACTGCATGACGGCCTCCGGGTCAGAATGCGTTGATGCCGGTCAGCTCGCGGCCGATCACCAGCTGGTGCACGGTTTCCGTGCCCTCGTAGGTGATGACCGATTCGAGGTTCAGCGCATGGCGGATCGCGGCGTGCTCGGTGGTGATGCCGGCGCCGCCGAGCAGGTCGCGGCACTCGCGGGCGATATCGATGGCCATGCGGCAGTTGTTCCATTTCGCCAGCGACACCTGCTGCGGAGCCATCGTGCCGGCATCCTTCAGCCGGCCGAGCTGCAGCACCAGCAACTGCGCCAGGGTTATGCGGCGGGCCATGTCGGCCATCTTGATCTGCGCGCTCTGCGTGGCCGCCACCGGGCGCTCGAACAGGATGCGTTCCTTGGTATAGCCCAGCACTTCGTCGAGGCAGGCGATGGCCGCGCCGATCGGGCCCCAGGTGATGCCGTAGCGGGCCTGGGTCAGGCAGCCCAGCGGGCCCTTCAGGCCCTTCACGTTGGGCAGGCGATTGGCATCCGGCACGCGCACGTTGTCGAAGAACAGGGCGCTGGTCACCGAGGCGCGCAGCGACATCTTGTGCTTGATCTCCTGCGCGCTGAAGCCGGGCATGCCCTTCTCCAGCACGAACCCCTGGATGCCATCGTCGGTCTGCGCCCAGACGATGGCGATATCGGCCAGATTACCGTTGGTGATCCACATCTTGGAGCCGTTGACGACCCAGTCGTCGCCGTCGCGCACCGCGCGGGTCTTCATGTTGGCCGGGTCGGAACCCCCATGCGGCTCGGTCAGGCCGAAGCAGCCGATCACCTTGCCCGCGGCCATGTCCGGCAGCCAGCGCGTGCGCTGTTCCTCGCTGCCGTAGGCGTAAATCGGGTACATGCACAGCGAACTCTGCACGCTGACGAAGCTGCGGATGCCGCTGTCGCCGCGTTCGAGTTCCTGGCAGATCAGGCCGTAGCTGACGCCGTTGAGGCCGGCGCAACCGTATTGTTCGGGCAACGAAGAACCGAGCAGGCCCAGTTCGGCGATTTCCGGTACCAGTTCCTTGGGGAAGCGGCCCGCATCGAAGGCATCGCCGATGATCGGCCGCACGCGCTCGTCGGTGAAACGGGCCACCGTATCCTGCACTGCTCGTTCTTCCTCGCTCAGCAGGGAACGGACATCGAACAGGTCGTAGGGGTTCAGAGCGGGCATCGCCATGGCCGGTTTGGGAAGCCCATCATTGTATGCGCCCCGCCAAGATGGCCGTAAGCTTCGGGACGCCAAGGGGATTTCGGCGATTCGACCGGCTTTTGGGGTGTGGGCCGTGAATATGCCAAGCCTCGCGGAACCACACACAAGAAGCCCGGAAGCGGAAGGGCCGGCATGAGCCGGCCCTTCGCGTAACGCATGGCAGGACGACAGTATCAGCCGTTGTCGTTGCTGCCGCCGGCGGAAGCGGTCTGGGTCACGACCTGGCCATCGATGACCGGCAGGCGGTCCGAAACCGGCTTTTCGTCCATGCGGATGGTCTTTTCCTGGCCCTCGTAGCGATAGGTCACGTCGTAGCCCTTGACCAAGTCTTCGCTGCCCATCGCGATGCGGTTGCCCGGCTTGCTGTCGACGCGCATCGTGCCGGTGGTGCCGTCCGGGTTGCGGTAGGTGACGTTGTAGCCGGTCACCCGCGAACTTTGCGACGAAGCCTGTTCGGTGTGGCACTGGCGCTCGGTGCGGGTGACGACCTTGCCGCCGACGTGGCGACGGTCGATCTCGCGGCCGGCGAAACCGCCGCCCACTGCGCC
>DASRYD010000180.1:0-7748 GCA_035653955.1 Pseudoxanthomonas sp. | reverse complement strand
GCCGCGTGGCAGTGGGCCGACGCGCCGCTTGCCGCGGCGCGCTACTAGCGAACTTCCGCGATTCGAGCGTTGCCGATGCGGGAGCGACCTGGGTCGCCCCCACAAATCCATTCAATCCTTCGCTAATAGGCGAATTCGCGGAACACCGGATCCACGCTGCCGTTCCATTCGCCATGGAACAGCTTCAGCTTGCGCTCGGCCGGGGTTTCATCGGCCTCGGCGATCTCGACCAGGGTGTCCAGGAAGCCGCTTTCGTCCATGCCCTTCGCATTGAGCCTGGCGCGACGCTTCAGGCCGGCGATGGAGATCTTCAACGCCTCGATGGCGAGTTCGCGCGCCGTCGCGCCGCGGAACGGCAGCTTCAACGCATGCTTCGGCACGCCATCGCGCAATGCGTGGCGTTCGGCCAGGGTGAAGTCCTTGACCAGGTCCCAGGCGGCATCCAGCGCCGCGTCGTCGTACAGCAGACCGACCCAGAACGCCGGCAGCGCGCAGATGCGATTCCACGGACCCGAGTCGGCACCGCGCATTTCCAGGAATTTCTTCATCCGCACTTCCGGGAACGCCGTGGTCATGTGGTCGGACCAGTCGCGCAAGGTCGGCAGCGCGCCGGGCAACACGTCCAGTTCGCCCTTGAGGAACTTGCGGAACGACTTGCCGCTGGCATCGTGGTACACGCCGTCGCGGTAACTGAAATACATCGGCACGTCGAGCAGATAGTCGACGTAGCGTTCGTAGCCGAAACCGTCCTCGAACACGAAGTCGAGCATGCCGGTGCGGTCGGCATCGGTATCGGTCCAGATGTGCGAGCGGTAGCTCTGGTAGCCGTTGGGCTTGCCTTCGGTGAACGGCGAATCGGCGAACAACGCGGTGGCGATGGGTTGCAGCGCCAGCGACACGCGGAACTTCTTCGCCATGTCCGCTTCGGTCGCGTAGTCGAGATTGACCTGCACGGTGCAGGTGCGGGTCATCATGTCCAGGCCGAGCTGGCCGACCTTGGGCATGTACGACTTCATGATCCGGTAGCGGCCCTTGGGCATCCACGGCATCTGGTCGCGCCGCCACTTGGGCTGGAAGCCCATGCCGAGGAAACCCAGTTGCAGTTCGTCCGCGACCTGCTTCACTTCCTTCAGGTGCGTGCCCACTTCCACGCAGGTCTGGTGGAGGGTCTCCAGCGCACCGCCGGACAGTTCCAGCTGCCCGGCGGGCTCCAGCGTGACCGATGCGCCGTCTTTCGTCAGCGCGATGACGCGCTGGTTTTCCTCGACCGCTTCCCAGCCGAAACGGGTCAAGCCCTTCAACAGTGCCTCGATGCCGCGCTCGCCGTCGAATTCGGGCGGACGCAGGTCGTCGAGGCGGAAACCGAACTTCTCGTGCTCGGTGCCGATGCGCCAGTCCGCGACGGGCTTTTCCCCGGAAGCGATGTAATCGACCAGTTGCGCGCGGTCGGTGATCGGCGTGTCGGCGACGTGGCTGGGGCTGGACAAGGCTGCGGCTCGGGTTCGGTGGGCGGCGCGGACCGCTGGCCCGCGTCGCAAGCCCGCACTATAGCCCGTCGCCCCCTGCCGCATTGTTGCCGTGCGGCGGCTTCTGTTTTCCATTGCCACGGCTTGTCGTGCCGCTCGACTGCGGGCTGTCGCGATGGTTACGCTGTCGTTTCGTCGACTTCCACCCGGGTTTCGCATGCCACGACACATGGAACGCCACAATTTCCACAGCGTCGGCTGGCTGCGCGCAGCCGTGCTCGGCGCCAACGACGGCATCATTTCGACGGCAGGCCTGATCGTCGGCGTCGCGGCCAGCGGCGCCAGCCAGCCCATGCTGCTCGCCACCGGCTTCGCCGGGCTGGTCGCCGGCGCGATGTCGATGGCAGCGGGCGAGTACGTGTCGGTGAAGTCGCAGGCCGACATGGAACGGGCCAGCCTGTCGCAGGAAAAGCGGGAGTTGGCCGAAGACCCGAAGTTCGAACTGGACGAACTCGCGCAGATCTATCGGCAGCGCGGCCTGCAGCCCGAACTCGCCCACGAAGTGGCCCGACAACTCACGGCACACGACGCCCTCGCCGCGCATGCGCGCGAGGAACTGGGCATCACCGAGACGTTGCGCGCACGCCCGTTGCAGGCGGCCATGGCCTCGGCGGCAGCCTTCACCGTGGGCGCGTTGTGGCCGATCCTGGCCGCGTGGCTGGCCCCGGCGGCGCATATCGGCAGCGTGACGATGGTCGCCAGCCTGTTGGGGCTGCTGGGTTCCGGCGCGCTTGCCGCGAAGACCGGCAATGCGCCGATCGTTCGTGGCGCGCTGCGCGTGGGTTTCTGGGGCGCGCTGGCGATGGCGGCTTCGCACCTGATCGGATTGCTGTTCGACGTGCAGGTGTGAGCATGGGCATCGTGAAAGCCGATCGATCGATCCTCACCTGCGCGGCGCTGGCGGCGGCTTGCTTCGGGCCGGCCCTGCCTGCCTGGACGGGGGAATCCCGCGCTCCGGGCGTGATGATCGAGCATCCCACCGCCAAGGACTGCGAATGGGTGGAAGCGCAGATTCCGGTCGCGGTGAAGCGATACGGCAACCCGGACAGCGGCAACGTCACGCTGGTCCGCACCAATGCCGAACTGTGCCGACAGGATCTTGTCGTCGAAAGCCTGGTCAAATCCATTGCCGGCAAAGTCGCGCCTTACACGGGCCGAGGCCTGGGCGAACTGTTCGCGGCCTCCCACGAAGCCTGGCGCAGGCAACGCATCGCCACCTGCGGCTGGTCGCGCGCCGGAAACACCGGCGCCTTCAACTGGAACCATGTCGAAGAGCTTGCCTGCATGCGCGACTTCGGCAAGCGATGGGAGGTCCGGCTGAAGGCTTTCGACAGCTGCGTTTCCGCGATCGAACCTTCCGCCACCCCGGACGATTATTGGGCCCCGGCCGCAGATGGAATCGCTGGATGCTCCAATCATCTGGACTTGCTGCCCGCGGATTTCGTCGAGCGCTGAGTCGACCGGCTGCTCGATTCATGCTGCACCGCCGCGCATACGAATTCATCCCGCTGCGCGTTGTCGGCCAGAAGCCACGCTTGTAGCCTCGACCGGATCGATTCCACGATACCGGGGACCCGCCATGCGTTTGGCGACGATGCTTTGCCTGTTCCTCCTGATGGCCACGTCGCCGCTGCACGCGACCGCCATCGACCATCTCGAGCCCGCCAACTGGTGGGTCGGCATGAAGTACAACCGGGTCGAGCTGATGGTGCACGGCGAGGGCATCGCAACGACGACGCCGAAGCTGCAGCGTGCGGGCGTCGCCATCGTCGATGTGCAGAAGACCGAGAACCCCAACTACCTGTTCGTCACCGTCGAGGTCGCGACGGACGCGAAGCCCGGCGCGTTCGACATCGAATTCGTCGAAGGCGGCAAGGTCGTGGCGAAACATCCGTGGCGCCTCGATGCGCGCACGCCGGGTTCCGCCCAACGGCGCGGCTTCGACAACCGCGACGCGATCTACCTGATCACCCCGGACCGCTTCGCCAACGCCGACCCGCGCAACGACAGCGTCGCCGGGATGAAAGAGACCGCCAACCGCGCCAACCCGAACGGCCGCCATGGTGGCGACATCGCCGGCATCCGCAAGCGGCTGGACTACATCGCCGGTCTCGGCTTCACCCAGATGTGGATCACCCCGGTGCTGGAGAACGACCAGCCGGAGTACTCGTACCACGGTTACGCGATCACCGACCTGTACGGCACCGACCCGCGCTTCGGCAGCAACGACGACTACCGCATGCTGTCGAAGGAGGCGCGTGCCCGTGGCGTCGGCTTGATCATGGACGTGGTGCTGAACCACATCGGTTCCGGACACTGGTGGATGAAGGACCTGCCCGGCGCCGACTGGATCAACAACGGCGGCAAGTTCACCCCGGACAATCACCGCCGCACCACCATCCAGGATCCACATGCCGCGCCGGGCGATCGCAAGGGCTTCCTCGAAGGCTGGTTCGCCGAGGCGATGCCCGATCTCAACCAGCGCAACCCGCACCTGGCGACCTACCTGATCCAGAACACGCTGTGGTGGATCGAGTACGCCGGCCTGTCGGGCATCCGCGAGGACACCTTCGGCTATTCCGATACCGCCTTCCTCAGCGTCTGGGCGAAGGCGGTGATGGACGAGTACCCGGGCTTCGCCATGGTCGGCGAGGAATGGAGCGCGAATCCGGCCATCGTCGCCCACTGGCAGCGCGGCAAGGTCAATCCCGACGGCCACGTGCCGTACATGACCAGCATGATGGATTTCCCGGCGCACATCGCCCTGCGCGATGCGCTCGTCCGCCCGGAGGGATGGGACGGCGGCTGGACGCCGCTGTACGAAGCGTTGGCCAACGACTTCCTGTATCCGGACCCCGACAACCTGGTGGTCTTCGCCGAGAACCACGACACCACGCGCGCGCTTGCCCAGGTCAATGGCGACATCGGCCTGTGGAAACTGGCCATGGCCTACGTGGCCACGGTGCGCGGCATCCCTCAGTTCTATTACGGCTCGGAAGTGCTGATCGAAGGGCCGCACGAACGCAAGGATGGCGAGCTGCGTGCCGACATGCCGGGCGGCTGGGCCGGCGACCACGCGAACGCCTTCACCGGCCAGGGACTGAGCGCCGCGCAACGCGATGCGCAGGACTACGTGCGCAAGCTGTTCCAGTGGCGCAAGCGCACGCCGGTGCTGCACACCGGCAAGCTGCAGCACTTCGCTCCCGTCGATGGCGTGTACGTGTATTTCCGCTACGACGGCAAGCGCACGGTGATGGTGGCCTTGAACCGGAATCCCCAGGCTTCGACGCTGGCGCTCGACCGCTTCGCCGATTTCGTCAAACCGGGCGACCGCGGCAACGACGTGCTGGCCGGCAAGCCGGTGACGCTGGGCGAGTCGCTGATCCTGCCGGGCAAGTCGGCGACGCTGCTGGAAATCGACTGAGCCCGGCCCGGCGCCGGACATTCCGACGAACGGGCTTCTTCGCCCGTCCGTCGCGTCCTCCGCGCGCCGTTGGTCGTGGAAGAAACCTCTGCGTCTTGCCGTCCGCTTCGCGAGCCAACGCCCGGACGGCGGTTCCGCCCAACGCCACCGAGGAGTCTTCCATGAAACGCCATCTCACCCTCTGCTTCGCCATCGGTGTGGGCCTGTGCGCGGCCCAGCCCGCCGCTTCGCAGGAAGCCAACGCCACCTACGCCGACATCGAGAAAACCCTCGGCAGCGTACCGACGTTCTTCCGCAGCCTGCCGCAGGCCGCATTGCCCGGCGCCTGGAAGACCATGAAGGACCTCCAGTTCAGCACGGGCACCGCGCTTACGCCCAAGGAAAAGGAACTGATCGGCCTGGCCGTCGCCGCACAGATTCCCTGCGAGTACTGCATCTACTTCCACACGCGATCCGCCCGCGCCGCCGGCGCGAACGACGAGGAAATCCGCGAAGCGGTGGCGATGGCCGCCAACACGCGTTTCTGGAGCACCATCCTCAACGGCACGGAAGTCGATTTCGACAACTTCCGCAAGGAGTACGACGCGATGGGCAAACAGGGAAAGTGAGCGCCCCGACGGAATGCCCGCCGCCCTACTCGGATTCGACGCCGGCCAGGTCCAGCACCCACCGCGGAACCTGCGGTTCGCCGGCGTAGAACTCTTTCGGCTTCTTCTCCGCCATCGCCCAGCGATGCAGCCAACTGGGACCCCACCGGCCCGTGTAGCCATCGGGCCGCTCGTAGGCGGGATCCTTCATCGCCTCTTCCAGGGTGATCAAGCGATAGCCGCGTTGATGCACACCCTCGACCAGGGCGACGAAGCTGTCGGCATTCAATTCGTTGGCGTGCATCAGCCACACCTGCGGCAGTGCGTAGCCGAGCAGCGCTTGCGACTGCCGTTCGTAATAGTCGAGTTTTTCCAGCATGTACGGCACGTAGCCTTCGCGCAGGCGACGCAGCAAGGCTTCGCGTTCGGCGGCACGGGCCGGATCGTTCATCACGTTGGCATAGGCGAAGGCCCAGACCCATTCGCCGTTGTCGACCGTGACCGGAGCGACGCGGTAGCCGTGCCCGGCGAGGAAATCGACCACCGCCCGCTTGTCTTCGGCGGTCTGGCCCGCGCGCAGGTAGGGATGGCGGAACCAGCGCGGTTTTTGCCCGTACTCGGCCAATAGCGGGCGCAACTGGCGTTCGCCGTCGAGGATTTCCTTTTCGTAGGCCTTCACGCCGACCGCGTGCAGATCGGCATGCGACCAGGTGTGGTTGCCGAGTTCGAAACCGGCGTCGAGCCAGTCGCGCAGCATCGCCACGCGTTGCGGCTGCACCTTGCCGTCGACTTCCAGCTTCTTCTCGTTAACGAAACCGATGATCGGCACCTTCGCTCGCTTCAGCGCAGCGATCAGCTTTTCGTGGCGCGCCTGCAAGTCGGGCGTGGCGACGTCGCCCAATCGCGCCCATGGCAGGTCGTCGATGGTGACGGCGATGCGGCGGTCGGGTTCGGCGGCGACGAGGGGCAATGCGACGAGAAGCAGCAGCAAAGCGAACAGGCGATGCATGGCGCTCATAGTCCCAGCCACTCCGTCACCACCGCGCGCGCCTCTTCCACGCCCTGCTTCGACTCGGCGGAGAAGGCCTGCACGCCGACCGTGTCGCCGAACGCGGAGGACAGTTCCTTCTTCACTTCGCGCAAGGCGTTGGCCTGCTGGCCGCGGCCCAGCTTGTCGGCCTTGGTCAGCAGTGCGTAGGCCGGCAGCCCGCGGCGCACCGCGTAGCCGAGCATCTGCCGGTCGTAGTCCTTCAGCGGATGGCGGATGTCCATCACCACCACCAACCCCTTCAACGCCTCGCGGCGGGCGAAGTAGTCGGCGATGAACGCCTGCCAATGCGCCTGCAACTCCTGCGGCACCTTGGCGTAGCCGTAGCCGGGCAGGTCGACCAGCAGTTTCTGCGGCTTGATTTCGAAATACACCAGTTGCTGGGTGCGGCCGGGGGTCTTCGACACCCGGGCCAGGGCGTTGTGCCCGGCCAGCGCGTTGAGCGCGCTGGACTTGCCGGCGTTGGAGCGGCCGGCGAAGGCGACTTCGGCCCCGTCGTCGGGCGGCAACTGGCGGAAATTGTGCGCGGACAGCAGGTATCGCGCGGCATTCAGCAGGTTCGAAGCGGGATTGGCCATGCGGGTAGGATACCCGCCGAATTGACCACCCCGCCCCGCGGCGTCGATAATCCATCGGTTCCGCGGCCGCTGGGGCGGCCGCTTCTTTCAATGGGTTACGGAGCTTTAGCATGCGCCACGCTCGCGTTTGGGGATTGGCCGGATTGGCCATTGCGACGGTGGGGGCAGTGGCCTTCGCCCAGACCACGGTTGCACCCTTGCCCAGCGAGAACCCGGTGCAGACCGCGCCGCTGGAGATCGACCTGAGCAAGACCCACTGGGGCGACGCGAAGGCCGGGCAGACCAAGGCTTCGGCCTGCGCCGCCTGCCATGGCGCCGACGGCAATTCGGCCGTGCCGACCTATCCGCGCATCGCCGGCCAGAGCGAGCGTTACATCGCCAAGCAGATGGCGTTGATCGCCAGCGGCCAGCGCGCCGGCACGGCGGTGGCGATGCTGCCGTTCGTGCAGAACCTCAACGCTCAGGACATGCGCGACATCGGCGCCTATTTCGCCACCCAGAAGGGCGGCGCCGGCCTGTCCGACGACACCGCGATCGCCGAGGGTCCGTACAAGGGCATGAAGTTCTACGAAGTCGGCCAGCAGC
>DASRYD010000179.1:0-4508 GCA_035653955.1 Pseudoxanthomonas sp. | reverse complement strand
CCACACCGTGCCCACCGGCTTGTCGGCGCTGCCGCCGCCCGGCCCGGCGATGCCGGTCACCGCCACGGCGACGCTGGCGCCGGCATTGACCAGTGCGCCGGAGACCATTTCGACCACCGTTTCCCGGCTGACCGCGCCATGCTCTTCCAGCGTCTGCGGACGCACGCCCAGCAGCGCCTGCTTGGCCTCGTAGCTGTATGCCGCCATGCCGCAGTCGAACCAGTCCGAGGACCCGGCGACGTCGGTCACCGCCTTGGCGATCCAGCCGCCGGTGCAGCTTTCGGCGGTGACCAGGCGTTCGTGCCCAGCGCGCAGGCGCGTGCCGAGGTCTTCGGACAGGCGGCGGATCGCGGCGTCGTCGGGAATTTCGTCGCTTGCGTTCATTCGCCCATCGTAGCGGCGATTCGTTCCCGCACAACCGGCGCAAACGAAACGGCCCGCCGAAGCGGGCCGTCCGTTGCAACGCACTCGCCGGTTTCAGTAACGCACGCGCAGGGTCATGCCGTACATGCGGGGCGCCGCCGGGAAGGCATCGAAGGTGTTCAACGCATTGCCCGGATCCGGGAACAGCGCCTGCAGCGGGCCATCGAAGCCGACCTGCACGTACTCGGTGTCGGTGAGGTTGGTGCCCCACAGTTCGACCATCCAGCGCTTGTCGCTGGATCCGATGCCGAAGCGCGCGTTGACCACGGTGTAGGCGTCCTGGTGCTTCTCGACGTCCAGGTCGGAGCCGGTGTTGTATTCGCCCATGTACTTGGCGCCGATGTTGAAGCGTCCGACCAGGCGGCCGGAGATGTCCCAGTCGTAGGTCGCCGACAGCGAACCGGACCACTTCGGCGCGAACGGCATGGTCGCGCCCGGCAGCTTGTACAGCGCGCCCGAAGTGCGCAGCGGCGTGCGTTCGACGAAGTCGCCGCCCGGGATGTCCTTGCCGAACTTGGTGTCGGCGTACATCACGCCGCCCTGCAGCATCAGCCCCTTCACGCTTCGCGGCTGCCACAGGATCTCGGCGTCCAGGCCCGACGAGGTCACCTTCGGAATGGAACGCACCACGAAGCTGGTGCCGAGGAAACTGTTGAGCTGGAAGTCCTCGTATTCCTGATGGAACAGCGTGGCGTTCAACAGCAGGTTGCCGTCGGCCCAGGTGGTCTTCGTACCCAGCTCGTAGCTGTTGACGAATTCGGCCGGGAACGAAGTGTCGGCGACCGGGGTGATGCCGGCGCCGCTGATCGACAGTCCATCCGCCGACTGCACCCGATCGAAGTTGAAACCGCCGCCCTTGTAGCCGCGCGCGGCGGACAGGTAGGTCATCACGTGCTCGTTCCAGCGGTAGGCGGCCTTCAGCGTGCCCGACCACTCCTTCTCGTCGCTGTCCTGGAACGTGTGGCGGCCGTTGTGCAGCGCATTGGCCCACGGCAGGCACATGTAGCCGGCGATCTGCGGACCCGCCGACGCCATGACCGCGTTCTGCGCGGCGGCCGACAGGCCGGCGAACGTGGTGCTGCGCGAACTCAGCGCCGCGCGCAGCCGGGCATAGCGGTTCGGGTTCAAGGGGTTCTGGTCGATCAGCGTGCCGGTGCAGGCGAGGCTGCCGTTCGGATTGCTGTAGGTCGATTCCAGATCCTTTTTCTCGCCGGTGTAGCGCAGGCCCAGGGTGACGTCGAGCGCCTCGGTCGCATGCCAGGTGTTGTTGGTGAACAGCGCCAGGCTCTTGGCGTTCTGCTTGTAGCGGTCCAGCGCGCCGAGCCCGGCGAAGCCGGTGCCGAACGCGGTGCCGCCGACCTGGGCCAGGAAGGCGGCCGGCGACAGGTTGGCCGGGTTGTTCAACGGCACTCCGGCCGCGGCCAGGCTCTGCCCGACCAACTGGTAGACCAGGGTGGAGACGTAGGGCTCGTAATGCGCGCCGAGGCGGTAGCTGTCGTTGCGCTTCAGGTCTTCGTCCGAGTAGAACAGGCCGAACATCCAGTCCAGCTTGTCGGTGCTGCCGGTCAGGCGCAGTTCCTGGCTGAAGGTCTTGAAGCCGCTGAACGATTCGTTCTTGTCGGCGTTGCGGTAGATCAGGTCCGCGGTGCTGAAGTCGTAGTCGAGGCCGTTGATCGTCTGCCAGTCGCGCGAAGCGGTGATCGAGGTCAGGGTGGAACCGCCGAATGCCGACAGGTCCCAGTTGATTTCCGCCGAAACGCCCTTGTCCTTGATGTCCTGGCTGGTCGCGCGGTTGCTGTACGCCACCCGGTCGAACGGATCGTCGCCCGGTGCCGCCAGCGCCTTGCCGCCTGCCAGCAGGTTCAGCAGCGCCGCGGTGCCGCCGACCGTGGTCTGCACCGCCGTGCAGCAATTCTCCTCGCGGCTGGTGAAATCGCCCGACAGCAGGATTTCCAGGTTGTCGCTCGGCTCCAGCAGCAGCTTGCCGCGCAGGGTGTGGAAGTTCTGGTCGTAGTCTTCGGTCTCGGTGCGCGGGCCATTGCCGGTGCGCACGTCCATCCAGCCGTCGCGCTTGCGCTTGGCCGCGTATACGCTGAAGGCCGAGGTTTCGCCCAGCGCGTCGTTGTAGCTGGCGGAAACGCCGAGCGCGCCGTAGTTGCCGGCGGTGAGTTCGGCTTCCGCGCTCTGCGTGTAGCTGGGGCGGCGGGTGACCACATTGATCACGCCGGCCGAAGTGTTCTTGCCGAACACCGTGCCCTGCGGCCCCTTCAGCACCTCGATGCGCTCCAGTTGGCCCAGGTCGCCGAAGCCCACGCTGTTGCGCGGCCGGTACACGCCATCGATGACCACGCCGACCGACGATTCCAGGCCGACGTTGTCGCCGACCGTGCCGATGCCGCGGATGCGCGCGGTGGTGATGGCCTCGTTCTGGGTGCTGGTCACGGTCAGGCCCGGCACCAGGACCTGCATGTCCTTGATGTCGCGCACGCCGGTGTCCTGCAGCAGTTGTTCGTCCAGCGCGGTCACCGAGATCGGCACGTCCTGCATGGCCTCCTCGCGCTTCTGCGCGGTGACCTTGAGTGCGGCCAGCGTGGTCGGTTCATCCTGGTCGGCGGCCGGCTTCGATGGCTGCGCATCCTGTGCGCGAGCCTGCGGCGCGGCGCACAGCGTGGCGAAGATGGCCAGCGCGAGCGCGCAATGTTGCGGCTTCGAAACGATCATGCGGTTCCCCTCCCGGACTCGTCGATTGGCGGCATGGCGTTGCCCTGCGCACGTCCGCCGCCCCTCCTGCGGCCAGACGATTCGCGAAGCCAACACCCAACAGTGAAATTAACAGCATATTCACGTTACATCATCTTGCATTGCACCCATACCCGCATCAGCCCGGGAGAATGGCAAACCGCAGCGGACCGGCTAGACTTCCCGACCGCATTCCCCGCCATCGACTTCGTGACCCGCCTCACACCGCACCAGGCCGCGCCCGATCCGGCCGCTTCCGGCCACACGCCCCTGATGAAGCAGTACTTCGCCGCCAAGGCCGAGTACCCCGACCTGCTGCTGTTCTTCCGCATGGGCGATTTCTACGAGCTGTTCTACGACGACGCGCGCAAGGCGGCGCGGCTGCTCGACATCACCCTGACCCAGCGCGGCGCGTCGGCCAGCCAGCCGATCCCGATGGCGGGCGTGCCGCACCATTCCGCCGAGGGCTATCTGGCGCGCCTGGTGGCCCTGGGCGAATCGGTCGCCATTTGCGAGCAGATCGGCGACCCGGCGCTGGCCAAGGGCATCGTCGAGCGCAAGGTGGTGCGCGTCATCACCCCGGGCACGGTCACCGACGAAGCGCTGCTCAACGAACGCCGCGACACCCTGCTGATGACCGTGTCGCGCGGCAGGCAGGGTTACGGCCTGGCCTGGGCCGACCTCGCCGGCGGACGCTTCCTGGTCAACGAAGTCGACAACGCCGATGCACTGGAAGCCGAACTGGCGCGCCTCGAACCGGCCGAGCTGCTGTTGCCGGACGAGGAAGGCTGGCCTGCGTTCCTGCAAGGGCGCAGCGGTGTCCGTCGCCGCGCGCCATGGCTGTTCGATGCCGACAGCGGACGCCGCCAGTTGCTTGCCTTCTTCGGCCTGCACGACCTGACCGGCTTCGGCATCGACGACAAGCCGCTGGCCACCGCCGCGGCCGGCGCCCTGCTCGGCTACGTGCAGGAAACCCAAAAGCAGCAACTGCCGCACCTGAGCGCGATCGCGGTGGAATCGGCCGGCGACGCCATCGCGATGAACGCCGCCACGCGCCGTCATCTGGAGCTGGACACGCGCGTCGACGGCGACACGAAGAACACGTTGCTCGGCGTGCTCGACAGCACGATCACGCCGATGGGCGGGCGTCTGCTGCGCCGCTGGCTGCACCGTCCGCTGCGCGACCGCCGCGTGCTGGGCGAACGCCACCAAGCGGTTTCCACCCTGATCGAAAGCCGCGGCGACGATGCCCTGCGCGAGCGTTTCCGCGCGCTGGGCGACGTCGAACGCATCCTGACCCGGGTGGCGCTGCGTTCGGCGCGCCCGCGCGACCTTTCGACATTGCG
>DASRYD010000178.1:0-4623 GCA_035653955.1 Pseudoxanthomonas sp. | reverse complement strand
GGCGCTTGTACACGCCGCGCGCGTCGGGCAAAACCCCCAGCGCGCTGCGCGCGGCGGCCGGGTCCTCGGCCACGTCGCGACCGTCGACCAGCACCTTGCCGCTGTCCGGTTTCATCAGCGTGTACAGCATGCGCAGCGTCGTGGTCTTGCCGGCGCCGTTGGGCCCGAGCAGGCCGGTGATCTGGCCGTCGTGCGCGGTGAAGCCGACCCCATCGACGGCTTTCACTTCGCCGGCCTTGGTCCGGAAGGATTTGTGCAGGTCCTGCAACTCGATCATGGTTCCCACCCGTAGAAGCCGGTAAACGGCGGCGTGTACGGCAGCGCGGCCAGGCATTTGACGTCCAGCGCCTTCGCATCCGCCTTGTCGATGAACTTGGCCATCAGGCGCGGCATGCAGCCGGCACCGATGACGTTGTGGCCTTGCCCGCGCAAGACGAGATGACGGCCGTGTGACAACGACTTCGCCACTTCGTCGCCGTAACGCGGCGGGGTGACCGGGTCGAATTCGCCCGACAGCAACAGCACAGGCACGTCGGTCTTCAGCGGCGCGCGGAAATCCGCCGTGCGCGAACCCTTCGGCCAAACCTTGCATTGCTCGGCCAGCACGCGGACGAAGTCGCCGCCCATCAAGGTGGCGTCGTCGACCGGATCCGGCCTCAGCTCGCCAGCGTCCTCGCTGCAGATCACCGACAGCTGCATGCCCGTGGACATCTCGTTTTCCATCTGCTCGCCGAGCATCTTCGACAGCGCCATCAACCCGTCGTAGCGGCCGGCGGCGGCTTCGTTCAACTGCAGCGGCAACAACGATGCGGCCATCGGCATGTAGGCGTACATGCGCACCAGGCCGGCGACGCGCGCTTCGGTCAACTGGTCTTCCTTCGACTCGCCGGTGGTCGCATCGCGATAACGCACGCCGATCGGCGAGGTCTTCAGCTGGGCCATCAACGCATTCAATCGCGCGCGCGGTTCACCGTAACGCTGCCTGCACTCGGGCGTCTTCGCGCACAGGGCGAACTGCAGGTCCAGCGCGCGGTCCAGGTTGCGCGCCATCTCGTTGCCCAGCACCAGAGAGTTCGGCACCACGCTGTCCAGCACGACGCTGCGCGTGCTTTCGGGGTAGGCCGCGGCGTACTGCTGGGCGACACGGGTGCCGTAGGAAATGCCGACCAGATCGATCCGCTTTGCGCCGATAGCCTGGCGCACCGCCTCGAGGTCGGCGATGGCTTCGCCGGTGGTGTAGAAGCGCGGATCCGCGTGGCCCTTCAGCGCATCAAGGCAGCGCAGTGTGAAACCGCGCACCGCTTCGTTCGAGGGCGTCGAGGCTTCGTCCGGCGTCTCCCCCTTGCAGACGAGCGGGTTGGAAGCGCCGGTGCCGCGCTGGTCGACCAGGATGATGTGACGCTTCTTGCGCGTTTCGGCGAACGCCGCAGCGCTCTGCGGATACGACTGCAGCGCGGATTGGCCGGGGCCGCCGGCGAGCATGAACACAGGATCGGGCTCGGCCGCGTCGTCGCGGTCGGCCGGCACCCAGGCGATCTTCAGCGCGATCTTGCGGCCGCCCGGTTCGGCGCGGTTCTCCGGTACGTCCAGCGTCGCGCAACGCGCTTCCAGCGTATCGCCGGTGAAGCGCGGGCTCAGCGAGCACGGATGGAAGGCCAGGTTGCCGAGCCTGAACGTGGTCGCGGCGGCGGGCGCGGCGTTGCCGGCCACGGATGCGGCAGGCGTCGCCGCCGCCGGCTTTCGTGTCCAGTGCTGGTAGCCGAAATACGCCACGACGGCGGCGAGGATCAGCGCGATGCGGTACTTACGCGGCATGGCGGAAACGTCCTTGGATCGGTTGGGTTGGGTCATTCATCGTCGAAGATGTCCTCGATGCTCAGGCCGAACAGCCGGGCGATGCGGAACGCCAGCGGCAGGCTCGGGTCGTACTTGCCGGTCTCCAGCGCATTGACGGTCTGTCGCGATACCTCGAGCTGCTCGGCCAGTTGTCCTTGCGACCAGCCTTCGCGTTCGCGCAATTCGCGCAGGCGGTTGTTCATCGGTAATGCCGGCGCACGAAGAACTTGACCACGCCGTAGCACAGGCACAACAGCGGGAAGACCCAGATCATCGCCGCCTCCGCCGGCACCGCGATCACCCGGGCCAGTTGCAGCAGGCCGCCGACCAGATAGGCCTGGCCGACGATCAACGCGGCGATGCCGATCGATTCAAGCTCGATCCGGCGCACGAATTCATCCACGCGGCGCACGTAGCGCACCATCGCCACGGTGACCCAGGTCAGGCCGAGGCCCGGCAGGGCGGCGACGCAGGCGCGCAGCGCGATCGAGTCGATCCCGCGCTTGATCAGCCACGACGAACCAAAGACGGCGATGGCATACAGCACCATTCCGGGCAGCATTTCGCGACGGTAGGCACGTCCGGCCGGACTGCTGAAGTCGTCCTCGACCATGTCCCGCCACCAGCGCGGCATCAGTTGCATCATCAGCCAGATGGCGGCACCGGAGACGGCGATGCCGAGGAACATGCCGGCCAGGCTTTCGCTGATCCAACCCGGCCGCAGCCAGGCGGCGAGCGCGATGGCGCCGCAGACTAGGGCGATCAGTCCGAACCAGCGGCATCGGCGTTGCACGGTCATCGGGTGCCGCCTTTCTTGGACTTGGCCAGGAACACGACGCCGATGGCGAGGAAAGCGGGGCCGATGCCCATGAACGCGAATTGCCGGGTCGCCAGCGCCACCCCCATGAAAGCGATGCCGCATGCCAGGAACGCCGCTCCGGCCGCGCCGAACTTCTTGTGTTCGTTGTCCATCCCCAACACCTGTCAAGCAAGCTTTACACCAAGATAGGCGCGCCGAATCCGGTTGTCAAGCGTGCTTTACAGGTCGCCTCGGCGGAATCCCGGTGACGCAGGCGAATCGATCCGAACGATGTGTCGTATAGGCCAGCGTTGACACGAGGCTAACGAGTGTTCGCAAAGCCCTGCCTATACTTTGTCGCCTCTCCCCACGGATGATTGTTCATGCCGAAAATGCACGCCCGCTTCGCCATTCTCCTGCTTCCTCTGGCGTTGGCAGCCTGCAACAAGCCGGCCGAAGGCGCCACGCAGGCGGAAGCAACGGTCGCGCCGGCAGCCGAACCTGCCGCGGCGCCAGTCGCCGAAGGCAAGGCGTTCGAGGAAAACACCACCGCCCTGGTCAAGGGCGCGGCGAAGATGCAGGCGTCGACGGTTGCCTGCCAGCTGGCCACGCAGGCGCAGGTGGACGATGCCGTCGCCAAGCAACGCGCCAGGTATGTCAGCGAGGGCTACGACGGCGACGCTTTTGACCGCCTGCACGATGCGGCCTACAAGGAGACCCTGGACAAGTTCAATGGCGTCAGCGCAGGCCAGAAAGCCCAGGGTTGCGAACAGATCAAGGCGTTCGGGGACAAGATGCGCCAAATGGGCGAAGAGATGCAGAGGCAGATGGACGCCAACCACTAAGCGGATGCGCGAGCGAATTCCACCAGACCAGGTGGTATTGCCGCCCAATTCAACCCTCATCGATCAAGGGAACCGTAGATGAAGAACATAGCCAAGGCCACGTTAATGCTGGCCTCTCTCCTCGCATTGGCCGCCTGCAAGCCGCAGAACGAAGCGGCGACGCCATCGGGCGACGAGCAGGCCACCGCCGCGGTTGCCGAGGACGATACCTCCGCGCCAAAGAAGCAGTCCTTCGACATCAACAGCGTGCCGGTCAGCACTGCGGCGCCGGGCGCTTTTCCATATGTCACCCTGCCCGAGGGCTATTCCTCCGAAAGTTTTTCGTCTGAAACCAAGGATTTCGCACGCTTTCCGTTCTGGGTGAAGGGCGAGCCGCACTGGGTAGAAGGCCAGATGTATCAGGCCACGTTCGGTACCGTGTCCGGCAAGGACATGTCGGAGTACGAGGTCAAGAAGAATTTCGATGCACTGGTCAAGCAGATGGGCGGCCAGAAGATCTCCGAAGAAAAGATCCCCGACGACGTGGTCAATGGTTGGGGCGACGAGATCACCCAGGGATTCAACGCCGGTCTCGGAGACGTTTACAACGAACCGGCAAGCACTTATCTGATCCGCCGCAACGACGGCAACATCTGGATACATTTGGCCGTCAGCGGCACCGGCAGTTATGTGGTCGCAAAGGAAAAAGCTTTCGAATCCACGGCCAAGCTGTTGCCCGCCTCCGAGCTGAAACAGCAACTCGATAGCGCCGGCAAGGTCGCCCTGCAGGTCAACTTCGCTTCCGACAAGACCGATATCCTGCCGGACTCGCTGCCGCAGATCGAGCAGGTGGTGAAATTACTGAAGGACGATCCGGCGTTGAGGCTTTCGATCAATGGCCATACCGACAACACCGGCGATGCCGCGCACAACCAGAAATTGTCGGAGGGCCGTGCGGCCGCAGTCGTCGTCGCCATCGTCGGCAGAGGCGTTGATGCGGCGCGTTTGAGCGCAAAAGGATTCGGCCAGGACCAACCGGTGGCTGATAACGCGACCGAGGAAGGCAAGGCGAAGAACCGGCGCGTGGAGCTGGTGAAACAAGCGTAATCGCCCTTGAATGCAATCACAGAAGGCCGGCGATGCCGGCCTTTTTCATGCTCGCAT
>DASRYD010000177.1:0-3642 GCA_035653955.1 Pseudoxanthomonas sp. | reverse complement strand
CTGACGCAGCCTCTGCTCGGCCAGATCCGTCTGGCGTTGCAGCTTCGCGCGTTCGGCACGGATCGCTTCCAGCTTCTTCTGCCGTTCCTGCTCGGCGATGCGTGCCTTGTCGGCCTCGGCCTGCTGTGCGGCGAGGCGGCGCTGGTTCTCTGCTTCCTCTACCCGCTTGCGTTCGGTCAGGTCGATCTGTTCCTGGCGGCGCTTGGCTTCCTGCTCCTGCTTGGCCTTTTCCTGCGAGATCGCATCGGCACGCACTTCATCCTGGTCCTTGGTATCGGGCACCGGGATGCGCTCCTGCGCCTGCACCTGTTGCGGCGTCGGCGCATCCTGCGGGCGCGGCTCGGGAACCGGTTGCGGCGGGGGAACGGTTTCTTCCTGCGCGGCCTCCTGCACCGGTTGCGGCAACGGCTCGGGCTCCTGCTTCAACGCACGCTGCACGGCACGGTTTTCGGCGGCGGAAGTATCCATCGTCGCTTCGATCGCCGTGCCATTGCCGGCGGCGGAAAGATCGTGGTTCCAGGTCAGCCACGACGACAGCCACAGCAACAGGACCAGCAACGCGTGCAGGCCCAGGGCGAAGACGAACGGCCTGCCCAACCCTTCTTCGGAAGCGGTGTGACCGCCGCGCGAGAGCGCTTCAGCGTGCATTGGTCCACAGGACGACGTTGGTCACCCGCGCCTTGCGCAGGGCTTCGGTCGCGTCGATCACGCGCTGGTAGGGCGCGTCGGCCTCGCCGGCCAGCAGCACGCGCAGGTCTTCGCCCTGCTGCGCCTTGATCGGCGCCAGTTGCTCGGCGAGCTGCGCGTCGTCGACGACGCGCGGCTGCTTGTCGCCGGGCAACTGCAGGCCAAGGCGGCCGTCAGGGTAGGCGATGACGATGACCGGTTCCTGCTTGTTTTCGAGCGCCTTCGCCGTCGAGGACGGCAGCTTGACGTCGACCGACAGGGTCAGCAGCGGCGCGGTCACCATGAAGATGATCAGCAGCACCAGCATCACGTCGATGTACGGAACGACGTTGATTTCCGACTTCAGCTTGCGGCGCTTGCGATGGAAGATGGCGGCGGTCATGGGCGCGGTCCCGGCTTATTATTCGTCGGCCGAAGCCTGGCGCTGCAGGATCGAGCTGAATTCCTCCGCGAAGGCCTCGAAGCGCACCGACAGGCGTTCCACCCGCGTAGTGAAGCGGTTGTAGGCCCACACCGCCGGGATCGCGACGAACAGGCCGATGGCGGTGGCGAACAGCGCTTCGGAAATGCCCGGCGCGACCGAGGCGATGCCGGCGGCCTGGCCGCTGCTGAGCATGTCGTGCATGGTCACCATGATGCCGAACACGGTGCCGACCAGGCCGACGTACGGCGCGGTGGAACCGATGTTGGCGAGCAGCTCGAGGTTGCGTTCCAGCCGGTCGACCTCGCGCGAATAGGCCACGCGCATCGCGCGCTGCGCGCCTTCCAGTTGCGCGCGTCCGTCCAGCTTGCGCTTGTCGCGCAGGCGGGCGAATTCGCGGAAGCCGGCTTCGAATACCGATTCCAGGCCGGCGGGCACGCGGCCGCGTTCGCTGGCCGACGCGTACAGCTTGTTCAGTTCGGCGCCGGACCAGAAGCGGTTCTCGAAATCGTCGGCGTCGCGGTTGGCGCGTGAGAAAACCCGCGCCTTGCGGAAGATGATCACCCAGCTGATCACCGAACCCAGCAACAGCAACAGCACGATCAGCTGCACCGGCAGGCTGGCGTTGGCCAGCAGCTTCAGGTAGTTGATGCTGTTGTGGGCGGCGGGCGCGGCGGCGCTGGCGGCCTGGCTCACGTCCTGCGGCAGCGCTTCGGTGACGACGGCCAGCAGGGCGGGAATCGTTGCGATCATCATGTGGTCCTTGGGTTTCCTCGAGCTTGCGGCACTACTCGGTGGGGGAAGGTTCCAGCGCCTTGAACTCCTGGTACAGCGCATCGGGCAATGCGACCGGCGTGAACGTCGACGCCTTCAGCGCGGCCACCCGCACTTCCGCGTCCAGCAACGTTTCGCCGCCGCGCGCGATGGTCTGCGCGAAGGTCACGCTGGCGCGCTTGCACCGGATTACCCGCACGCCGATGTCGAGCAGGTCGTCCAATCGCGCCGGACGCAGGAAATCCAGTTGCATCGCCCGCACCGCGAATACCAGATCGTGGTCCTGGCGCAATAGTTCCTGCCCGTGCCCTTGCGCGCGCAGCCATTCGGTGCGGGCACGCTCAAGGAAGGCGACATATTGCGCGTGGTAGACCACGCCGCCGGCATCGGTATCTTCCCAATACACGCGTGTCGGGATACTGAACGCGGGGGCAATGCTCAAAACAGGCTCTCCGTCGCACCGGCCGCATCGCGCTTGGGCTCAAGCCCCAGGTGCAGGTAGGCCTTGCGCGTGGCCATGCGCCCGCGTGCGGTGCGCACCAGGAAGCCCTGCTGGATCAGGTACGGTTCGACCACGTCCTCCAGCGTGCCCCTCTCCTCGCTCAGCGCCGCCGCCAGCGATTCGACGCCGACCGGGCCGCCGTCGAAATTGTCGATGATCATGCGCAGCAGGCGCCGATCGAGTTCGTCGAAGCCTTCCGGATCGACCTTCAGCATGTGCATCGCCGCGTGGGCCACGTCGTGGCCGATGGCCCCGCCGCCGGCCTTGACCTGCGCGTAGTCGCGCACACGGCGCAACAGGCGATTGGCGATGCGCGGGGTGCCGCGCGAGCGCCTGGCGATTTCCACCGCGCCCTCGGCAGCGCAGTCGATGCCGAGGATGCGTGCCGAACGCTGCACGATGCGGGTCAATTCGTCCGGCGAATAGAACTCGAGCCGCTGCACGATGCCGAAGCGATCGCGCAACGGCGCGGTCAGCAGGCCGGCGCGGGTGGTCGCGCCGATCAGGGTGAACGGCGGCAGGTCCAGTTTGATCGAGCGCGCGGCCGGGCCTTCGCCGATCATGATGTCGATCTGGAAATCTTCCATCGCCGGGTACAGCACTTCCTCGACCACGGGCGACAGGCGGTGGATCTCGTCGATGAACAGCACGTCGTGCGGCTGCAGGTTGGTCAGCAGCGCAGCCAGATCGCCCGCCTTCTCGATCACCGGGCCAGAGGTGACGCGCAGGTTCACGCCCAGCTCGTTGGCGATGACGTGGCTCAGGGTGGTCTTGCCCAGCCCCGGCGGGCCGAAGATCAGCACGTGGTCCAGCGCCTCGCCGCGGCCCTTGGCCGCCTCGATGTAGATGCCCAGCTGCTCGCGCACCGGCTGCTGGCCGAGGTACTCGCCCAGCTTCTTCGGCCGGATGCTGGCTTCGGCAACATCGTCTTCGCGGGTGGCGCCGGCGGAAATCAGGCGGTCGTCGGTCATGGCGCCTATGTTCGCACGGGCCGGCGACGCCTCAAACCTTCATGCGGCGGCGGCTCCGGCATCGAAGGCCAGTGCCGCGAGCGCGAAGGAATGCCGGCGCGCGGCGTGGTCGAAGATGTTGGCGGTCAGCATCAGCTCGTCGGGGCGGTGGCGGTCGGCGAAATCGGCCAGGCCGTCGCCGACGTCGCGTTCGTCGCCGATCACCGCGCAGGCGAGCGCCTGGGCCACCATCGCCTTCTCCTGCGGCGTCCAGAACGCCTCCATGTCGTCCACCGGCGGCGGGATCA
>DASRYD010000176.1:0-4580 GCA_035653955.1 Pseudoxanthomonas sp. | reverse complement strand
GTGGCGCCGGCCCGGACGAGATCGCCAGCGCGACGGCCGGCAACGCGCGCCGGCTGTTCGCCCTGCCCCCGCCCTGAGCCACGGGCTTATTCGAAACTGCCCACCGAATCGTGGGCCAGGTTGTCGAAGCGGGTGTATTCGCCGAAGAACTTCAGCTTCAGCGCGCCGGTCGGGCCGCTACGCTGCTTGCCTATGATGATCTCGGCCAGGCCCTTGTCGGCCGAATCCTTGTGGTAGTACTCGTCGCGATAGATGAACACGATGATGTCGGCGTCCTGCTCGATCGCGCCGGATTCGCGCAGGTCGGCCATCACCGGACGCTTGTCGGTTCGCGTTTCCAGCGAGCGGTTGAGCTGCGACAGCGCGATCACGGGTACTTTCAGTTCCTTGGCCAGCGCCTTCAGCGAACGCGAAATCTCGGAGATCTCGGTTGCGCGGTTCTCGCTGTTGCCCGGCACCGCCATCAGCTGCAGGTAGTCGATGACGATCAGGCCCAGGCCGTTGTTCTCGCGGTGCAGGCGACGCGACTTGGCGCGCAGCACGTCCGGCGACAACGCGGGGGTGTCGTCGATGAAGATCTTGGTTTCCTTGAGCATGCGGATCGCGCCGGTGACCCGGCTCCAGTCCTCGTCCTCGAGCTGGCCGGTGCGCAGGCGCTGGGCGTTGACCCGACCATTGGAGGAAATCAGGCGCAGCGCCAATTGCGCGGCCGACATTTCCATCGAAAACACGGCGACCGCCTTCTTGGACTTGATCGCGGCGTACTCGGCGATGTTCAACGCCAAGGTGGTCTTGCCCATCGCCGGGCGCGCGGCGAGGATGATCAGGTCGGTCGGCTGCAGGCCGGCCGTCATGTCGTCGAACTCGTGGTAGCCGGTCGGCAGGCCGGTGATGCTGCCGCCGTTGTTGAAGCGGTCCTGCAGCACGTCGAAGGCATCCTTCAACGCGGTGTTGACCGCGGTGAAATCGGTGCGCCCGCGCGCCCCGGATTCGGCGATGGCGAACACCTTCTGCTCGGCCATGGCCAGCAGTTCGGTGGTCTCGCGACCGTCTGGCTGGAAGCCGTCGTTGACGATCTGGGTGCCGACTTCGATCAGCTTGCGCATCACCGCCTTGTCGCGGACGATTTCGGCGTAAGCCGTGATGTTCGCCGCCGAGGGCGTGTTGGTGGCCAGTTCGATCAGGTAGGCGCCGCCGGCGACCTGTTCGGACAGCCCTTGCGAGTCGAACCATTCGCCCAGCGTCACCGCGTCGCAGGGGCGGTCCTTCTCCACCAGATCGGCAATCGCGCGCCAGATCAGCTGGTGGTCGCGGCGGTAGAAGTCGTTCGCGGTCAGCTTGTCGCCGACCCGGTCGAAGGACTCCGGCGCCAGCATCAGGCCGCCGAGTACCGCCTGTTCGGCCTCGATCGAATGCGGCGGCACGCGCAGTTGCTCGATGCGCGCGTCGGAGGGGTCGTTGCGGAAGCCGGGGCGTGCGGACATGGAATTGAGTGGCTCCTGCCAGCTGAGCGGAATCGGGTCGGGCATCGTAGGGACTCCGGCTGTGGATTCGCGACGTGACAAGCTGTGGATAACACGCCCCTTGATAACCGGAGTCAGTCTCATCGGCTGCGACGTCGATCCGCGTGGCCTGGTCCCGGCCCGTGAAACAAAACAGGCGCCTTGCGGCGCCTGTTCGATATCGCTGAAACGAAGACCCGGATCAGGCTTCGGCTTCGACAACCACCTTCAGCGTGGTTTCGACGTCGGCGTGCAGCTTGGCGACGACTTCGTATTCGCCGACGTTGCGGAACGCGCCTTCGCCCAGCACCACTTCGCTCTTCTCCAGCGGCAGGCCGGCGGCGGTGAAGGCATCGGCGATGTCGCGCGGGCCGACCGAGCCGAACAGCTTGCCTTCGGTCGAGGCGTTGGCCTTGATGGTCACGCTGGCGCCTTCCAGCTTGGCCTTGCGGGCTTCGGCTTCGTCGTGCGCGGCCTTGGCCTTGGCTTCGTAGTCGGCGCGCTTGGCTTCGAACGCGGCGATGTTGGCGGCGGTAGCCGGCACTGCCTTGCCCTGCGGCACCAGGTAGTTGCGGCCGTAGCCGGGCTTGACCTTGACCTTGTCGCCCAGGACGCCGAGGTTGGTCACTTTCTGCAGAAGAATCAGTTCCATCGTATTGCTCCGTATTCGTTAGCAGGCGGGGCCTGCAGCGGTTGGCTGTCCGAATGACAGTCGATCGGAAGAACCTCCCCGTGCGGGGAGGTTCCGGATTACACGTCGTGGTTGTCCGTGTACGGCAGCAGGGCCAGGAAGCGCGCGCGCTTGACCGCGGTCTGCAGCTGGCGCTGGTAGCGCGACTTGGTGCCGGTCACGCGGCTGGGGACGATCTTGCCGGTTTCGGTCAGGTACTGGCGCAGGGTGTTGAGATCCTTGTAGTCGATCTCTTTCACGCCTTCGGCGGTGAATTTGCAGAACTTGCGGCGGCGGAAGAACTTGGACATTTTGTGGATCCTCAGGCGGCTTCGGCGGTTTCGGAATCGGCCGTGCCGACGCCTTCTTCGTCATCGCGACGACGACGCTCGGGCTTGTCGCCCTTCTCGTCCTTGCTCTTCATGATCAGGGACATTTCGGTGTCGGCGCCGTCGCGCTTGATCACCAGGTGGCGCAGGATGGCGTCGTTGAAGCGGAAGCCTTCGGTCAGTTCGGCGAGCACCGCCTGGTCGACCTCGATGTTGAGCAGGACGTAGTGGGCCTTGACCAGGTTCTGGATCGGATAGGCCAGCTGGCGGCGGCCCCAGTCTTCCAGGCGGTGGATCTTGCCGTTGCCGTTTTCGACCAGCGCCTTGTAGCGCTCGATCATCGCCGGCACCTGTTCGCTCTGGTCCGGATGGACCAGGAACACGATCTCGTAATGACGCATGTTATTGATTTCCTTAAGGATATCGAGCCAGGATCGATGAGGATCTGTCCCGAAAGCTCCCCGACGTCCCGGGATTGGGCACGGTGGAGCAAGGTCTCCCGGCGAGCGGGAGCCGGAAAGTATGGCAGTTCAATGGGTTGCGCGCAAATACGCGCCTGCGCGCCGCGGCCGGATCAGGCGGCGTCGGCCTGGGTGGTGAAGCTTTCGCCGCAACCGCATTCGGCCTTGGCGTTGGGGTTCCTGAAGAGGAAGGTCTCGCTCAGGCCCTGCTTGGCGAAATCGATCTCGGTGCCGTCGACCAGCGCCAGGCTGTCGGCGTCGACGAAGATCTTCACGCCATCCTGTTCGAACACCGTATCGCCTGGGCGCTCGTCGCGGGCCAGATCGGCCACGTGGCCCCAGCCGGAACAACCGGTGCGGGTCACGCCAAAACGCAGGCCCAGCGCGCCGGGGGTCTGGCGGACGAAACGCTGCACGCGTTCGAAGGCAACTGGGGTCAGGGTCACGGCCATGGATACGCTCCTCTTGCGGACATCATACGCCGCAGGCATCGGCGCTTGCGGCGGCTACGGTAAACTCCGCGTTCCATAGATTGAGCCGATCGGACAAGGATTCAAGATGACGGTGGTGAGCGTCGAACATGCGTTGGCGGGCAAGATCCCGGCCGGTGGAGAGGTCACGGTGCGCGGCTGGGTGCGCACGCGGCGCGACTCCAAGGCGGGCCTGTCCTTCGTCAACGTCAGCGACGGCTCCTGCTTCGCGCCGATCCAGGTGGTCGCGCCGGCCACGCTGGACAACTACGAATCCGAAGTGAAGCACCTGAGCACCGGCTGCGCCGTGGTCGCCACCGGCACCCTGGTCGCCTCGCAGGGCCAGGGCCAGAGCTACGAGATCCAGGCCAGCAAGGTCGAGGTGGTCGGCTGGGTCGAGGATCCCCTCACCTACCCGATGCAGCCCAAGCAGCATTCGCTGGAATACCTGCGCGAATTCGCCCATCTGCGTCCGCGCACCAACCTGTTCGGCGCGGTCACCCGCATCCGCAACTGCCTGGCCCAGGCGGTGCACCGCTTCTTCCACCAGAACGGCTATTGCTGGATCAGCACGCCGATCATCACCACCTCCGACGCCGAGGGCGCCGGGCAGATGTTCCGCGTGTCGACGCTGGACCTGGCCAACCTGCCGCGCGATGCGGACGGCGAAGTGGATTTCTCCCGCGATTTCTTCGGCAAGGAAACCTTCCTGACCGTGTCCGGCCAGCTGAACGTCGAGGCTTACTGCCTGGCGCTGAGCAAGGTCTACACCTTCGGCCCGACCTTCCGCGCCGAGAACAGCCACACCACCCGCCACCTGGCGGAGTTCTGGATGATCGAGCCGGAAATCGCCTTCGCCGACCTGGCTGAAGACGCACGCCTGGCCGAAGAATTCCTGAAGTACCTGTTCCGCGCGGTGCTCAACGAGCGCGGCGACGACCTGGCCTTCATCGCCGAGCGCGTCGAACCGACCGCGCTGACCCGGCTGGAGGCCTTCGTCAACTCCCCGTTCGAGCGCATCGACTACACCGATGCGATCTCGCTGCTGCAGAAGTCCGGGCAGAAGTTCGAGTTCCCGGTCGAATGGGGCCTGGACCTGCAGACCGAGCACGAGCGCTGGCTGACCGAGCAGCACGTCGGCCGCCCGG
>DASRYD010000175.1:0-6874 GCA_035653955.1 Pseudoxanthomonas sp. | reverse complement strand
CCCGGTTGTAGGAGCGCCCTTCAGGGCGCGACCGTAAAACACGCCACGCGGAATCCTTGCCGGTTTATCGAAATTTCCGGTCGCGCGCTGAAGGGCGCTCCTGCAGAAACCCGTTAGAGCATCGCGGGCACGAACACCGCCAGCCATACCACCAGACCGACGAACAGCACGCTGACGAAGACCTGCTTCACCCCGCGACCGCGCGCCCACATCCACAGGCCGGACAGACCCAGCAGCAGCATGCCGATGGCGAAGCTGTCGGCCAGCACGATCCACGCCCAGCCGCCGCCCACGCCCTTGTGCAGGCGGTTCAATCCGGCCAGCGGGGTTTGCCGGTTCTGCTTCAGTTCGGCCGTTTCGCCGCCGGGGGTGTATTCCAGCGACCAGGAACTGCGCGCGGTGCCGCCGGACAGGTTCCATTTCGGCGGCGGACCGCCGGCCTTATTGTTACTGCCGCGCTTGCCGGCATCGATGCCGCTGCCGCTGCCGCGTTCGCCGCCTTTGCCGCGCTGCTCGCCGCCGCGGCCGCCGCCTGGTGAGCCCTTGCGTATGACCTGGGCATCCAGGCCCTGGGTGTCGCGCAGCCATAACGACAGCGCTTCGGCCGAGGTGCGTGCGGTCGCCGGCACCACCAGCGCGGTCTTCGCGATCTCGTTGCTGTCGCCCTGCGGCCACGCGTTGTCGCCGAAGCGGTGGTTCAACACCAGGCCGGTGAAGCCGTAGACGACGGTGGCCAGCGCGCCCCACGCACCGACCCACAGGTGGATCTGGCGCATCCAGCGGAAGCTGACGTTGCGGAAGCGGTGCGGACGATGGTGGGTGGTCGTGCTCATGCGATGGAAGGGCTTCGGGAAAGTGGGAGGAAGGAACGCATGCCAGGGACGCGGGTTGACCCGGCGATCAGACTTCGGTCCAGTGCCGCAGCAGGTTGTGGTAGACGCCGGTCAGCTGCAGCACCGCGCCGTGGTCGGCGTCGCCGCGGCGCAGGATTTCGATGGCGGTATCCATTTCGAACAGCATGCGTCGCCGCGCATCGTCGCGGACCATGCTCTGCACCCAGAAGAATGCGGCAAGGCGCGCACCGCGCGTGACCGGCGCGACCTTGTGCAGGCTGCTGGACGGATAGACGATCAGGTCGCCCGCCGGCAGCTTGATCTCGTGCTCGCCATAGGTGTCGCTGACGATCAGTTCGCCGCCGTCGTATTCGTCCGGTCCGGCGAGGAACAGCGTGCACGACACGTCCGAGCGCAGCTGTTCGCCATTGCCGAGGCGCATGACCGCGCCATCGACGTGGAAGCCGTACTCGCCGCCGCCGGTGTAGCGGTTGAAGCGCGGCGGCAGGCTCTTCAATGGCAGCGTCGAGGCGAAGAACAGCGGGTTGCGTTCCAGCGCAGCCGAAATCACCCGGCCCAGTTCGACTTTCAGCGGCGAAGCGTCCGGCAGCTGCTGGTTGCGCTTGACCTTCGCGCCCTGCACGCCAACGGTCTCGCGGCCGTCGGCCCATTCGGCCGCTTCCAGCGCCTGGCGGATCTGCGCCAGTTCGTCGCGGGTCAGCACCTCGGGAATGTGCAGCAGCATGGCGTTTCCTCGACGAAAGCGGCGGGGATTTCCCCGCCGCCAGTGTGCCTCAGAACCGGAAGTCCGCGCTCAGCAGGAAAGTGCGCGGCGTGCCCGGCGTGTAGCGGTAGCCGCTCTTGTTGATCGCGGCGACGTATTGCTTGTCGAACAGGTTGTAGGCGTTCAAGCGCAAGATCAGTTTGTCGTTGATCGGGTACGACAGCACGGCATCCCAGACCGTCGAGGACTTGACGGTCTGCGGCGTGCCGACCGCGCCGTCGGTGCCGCGATGCATTTCGCCGGTGTAGCGCATGCCGCCGCCGATGCTCAGGCCGAACGGCAGGCGGTAGGTGGTCCATGCGGTGAACGCGTCTTCCGGCGTATAGGTCAGGTTGGGCGTGCCATCGGCCGTGGCCACGGCGCCTTCGGTCACCCGGGTGTTGAGATGGCTGAGCCCGGCGGAAATCGACCAGTTCTCGGTGAGGTTGCCGACCGCGGAAATCTCCAGGCCTTCGACCCGCTTCTCGCCGGTCTGGGTCGGGTTGTTGTTCTCGTCCAGGGCCAGCGTGTTGATCTCGTTGGTCACCGTGGTCCGGAACAGGGCCAGGTTCAGCGCCAGCGCGTTCTCGATCAGGCTCCACTTGGTGCCGATTTCCAGCGTCCGGGCCTTCTGCGGATCGAACTTCGGATTGTTGGCGTTGTTGGCCGCGCCACTGAGTTCCATCGTCGCGCCGCCCGGCGGCTGTTGCGAGATCGCCCAGTTCGCATAGATGCTGACCGCGTCGCCGAGCTTGTACACCGCGCCGAGCTTGCCGCTGACCAAGGTCTTTTCGAGGTCCATGTCGAGGAACGGCAACACCGTGCCGGCGGGGTTGCCGCCGCATTGCGGCGCGGTCGTCGACGTGGCGCTGGTCGTGCAAACCGCCGCGCTGGCGAACTCGGTCTTGTAGCGGTCGGCGCGCAGGCCGGCGGTCAGCAGGAAGTTGTCGCCGAACTTCAGCGTGTCGAATGCGTAGGCGGAAACGGTGGTGGTCTTGCCGTGGCGGTCGGCGCCGTTGTGCGCCCAGGTCAGGCCGGTGGCGTCCCAATCCGGGTCGTACAGGTTGGCCGACGTCCATGCGCTGCCGCCGGTCGCGGCCTGGCCGAAGAAGTCGAATTCCTCGCGCGAGAATTCCACGCCGGTGCTGACGAAGTGCTGCACGCTGCCGGTGGCGAAATCGGCGCGCAGATTCAACTGGTCGGTCAGGATCTCGTTGCGCTGGTCCTTGAACGTCGGCAGGCCGCGCTTGACCGTGTAAGTGGAAAGGTCGGCCGGATCGGTCCAGACGATCTCGCCGGCCATGGACCGGAACGAAGTCAGCAGGTAATCCTGCTCGGTCTTGCCCCAGCGCAGCGTGTTGCTCAGCTTCAGCGAGTCCGAGAAATCGTGCTCGACGCGCAGCGTGGCCATCTGCGCGGTGACGTCGTCGTGGTCGGCGCGGGTGCCGTAGAAATTCTCCGGATCGACCGGGTGGCCGACCAGTCGTTCCAGCCCCGGCTGCGGCGTCCAGCCGGGCAGGCCGATGGTCGGCACGAAGCCGTCCGGCACGTTGTCCTGCTTCACGTACAGCAGGTTGAGGATGACGCGGGTCGCGCCGTCGAGGTTGAAGCCCAGCGACGGGGCGATGCCCCAGCGGCTGTTGTTGACGCGGTCGCGGCCAGGCACGTCGCTGTCCTGCCACATGGCGTTGAGTCGCAGCGCGTTGCCGGACTCGCCGAAGGCCAGGTTCCAGTCCGCATTGGCGCGTTGCTGGCCGTCGCTGCCGGCGGACAGGGTGCCCGACGACGTGTTGCGCAGGTTGGCCTGTTTGGTCACCAGGTTGATCGCGCCGGTCGGCGCACTGCGGCCGGTGTCGGTGCTGGCCGGGCCCTTCACCACTTCGACCTGCTCGATGTTGAACAGGTCGCGCGAGACGCTGCCGAGGTCGCGCACGCCGTCGACGAAGATGCTGCTGGAAGTGTCGAAGCCGCGCATGTACAGCGTGTCGCCGGTGCTGGTATTGCCGTTTTCGCCGGCATAGAACGTGCCCACGCCGGCGCTGTTGCGCAGCGCTTCGGACAGCGTGGTCGCGCCCTGCTGGTTGAACAGTTCCTTGTCGATGACCTGGATGGTTTGCGGCGTGTCCTGCAGGGTCTGGGTGAACTTCGGCGACACGATGAAGCTGTGCAGGCCGCGCACCTGCACCTTGTCCAGCGTGGTGGCCTGCGGGCCGGCGTCGTCGGCCGTTGCGACCTCGGTCGCCGCCGCTGGCAGGGCCAGGGCCAGGCCAGCGGCCAGGGTTGCGGTGGACAGGGTAGGGGAGGGGCGTTTCGGGGCGTGCTTGCGCGATTTGATGTAGCTCATGGAGTTTCCGTGCAAAGGTCGGACACCCTGGCGGCAGCGGGGGTGGGAAGGTGTCGGTTTGGCGCCACGGCAAGGTCGGCGCCGGCGGCCGTTATAATAATGAGAATGATTTGCAATTACAACGGAAACGCCCTTATTCCCCGGGGCCGGAGGCTCGCGCGGCAATCGCGTCGGGAGTGCCCGACAGAAGGGTCACTCGCGGTCGTCGCGGACCCAGATGCCGCCATGCTCCAGCTTGACCGGGAACTTGGGCACCGGGGCATACGCCGGCGCGCACAGCGCGCGCCCGTCGCGCACGTCGAAGCGCGCGCCGTGCAGCACGCACTCGATGCTGGCCTCGTCGGCGTCGAAATTGCCCGAGGACAGCTCGAATTCCTCGTGGCTGCACTGGTCCTCCAGCGCGTAGCAATCGCCGTCGTAGTTGAACACCACGATCGGAGTGCCGGTCACTTCGTCGAACACGCTTTTCATTTCGCCCGGCAGCAGTTCGCCGGTCGCGCAGACGAAGGTCCAGGCCGGTTCGCTCACAGCGCCTTCTCCAGGATCTCGAAGCGCAGGTCGTCGCGCTTGGGGATGCCGAAGCGCTCGTCGCCGTACGGGAACGGCTTCTTGATGCCGGTGCGGGCATAGCCGCGGCGTTGGTAGAAGGCGATCAGCTCGTCGCGGACGTCGATCACGGTCATGCGCATCGCCGGCAGGTTCCATTCCTCGCGGGCGATGCGCTCGGCTTCGGCCAACAGGGCCTTGCCGACGCCGCCGCCCTGCAGGTCGGGGCGCACCGAGAACATGCCGAAGTAGCCGGCGCCGTCCTCTTCGGCCACGTGCGCGCAGGCCAGCAGCGCGTCGTCGCGCAAGGCCAGCACCACGGTGCTGTGCGGGCGTTCGATATCGCGGCGCAGGACTTCGGGGTCGATGCGCTGGCCGTCGAGCATGTCGGCCTCGGTGGTCCAGCCCCGCTTGCTGACGTCGCCGCGGTAGGCGGAGGTCACCAGTTCGACCAGGGCGGAGATGTCGGCGGGCGTCGCGGCGCGGAAGGAAAGTTCGGTCATCCGCCGATTTTAGCTTTTCCTTCTCCCGGTGGGAGAAGGGGAAGATCACCCGAGCAGCTTGCGTGCTTTCTGCAACGCCGCGACGAACGCCTCGATTTCCCCGTGCGTGTTGTAGAACGCGAACGATGCGCGCAACGTGGCGGCGACGCCGAAGTACTGCAGCAGCGGGTGCGCGCAGTGCTGGCCCGAGCGTACCGCCACGCCTTCCAGGTCGAGCAGGGTGGCCAGGTCGTGCGCGTGCGCGCCTTCGATCAGGAACGAGATCACCGCGGCCTTGTCCGGCGCTTCGCCGAAGATGCGCAGCCCGTCGATCTTTTTCAGTTCCTCGGTCGCGTGGGCGAGCAGCTCGGTTTCGCGCTCCTCGACTCGGGCCAGGCCGACGCCGTCGAGATAGTCGACCGCGGCGCCGAGGCCGACGAAGCCGGCGATGTTCGGCGTGCCGGCTTCGAACTTGTGCGGCGGGTCGTTGAACACGGTGCCGCCGAAGCTGACCTCCTTGATCATTTCGCCGCCGCCGATGAACGGCGGCATCGCGGCAAGATGTTCCTTGCGCGCCCACAACGCGCCGGTGCCGGTCGGGCCGCACATTTTGTGTCCGGTGATCGCGTAGAAATCGCAGCCGATCGCGGCCACGTCCACCGGCCGGTGCGGCGCGGCCTGCGAACCGTCGACCATGGTGGTGATGCCGCGCTTGCGCGCCTCGCGGCAGATCTCGCGAACCGGATTGACCGTGCCCAGCACGTTCGACACGTGGGTGACGGCCAGCAGCTTCACCTCGGAAGTCATCGCCGCGTACAGGGCGGCCAGGTCGAGCGTGCCGTCGGACAGGATTTCGGCGACGCGGATCTCCGCGCCGGTGCGTTGCGCGACGAGTTGCCAGGGCACGATGTTGGCGTGGTGTTCCATCCGCGATACCAGGATCACGTCGCCGCTGCGCAGGCGCGGCAAGGCCCACGAATAGGCGGCCAGGTTGATCGCGAAGGTGGTGCCGCTGCACAGCACCAGTTCGTCGGCGCGGACGTTGAGGAAGCGTGCGAGTTTCTTGCGTGAGCCTTCGTAGGCCTCGGTCGCTTCGCTGCCCAGCGTGTGCACGGCGCGGCTGACGTTGGCGTTGTGGCGACGATAGAAATCGTCCACCGCTTCGATCACGGCGGCCGGCTTCTGTCCGGTGTTGGCGCTGTCCAGGTAGATCAGCGGCTTGCCGTTGATCGTGCGTTCCAGCAGCGGGAAATCGGCGCGGATCCGCGCCCAGTCGATGCCGGCGGCGCCGATTCCGTGGGTCGATGGCAGGTTCATGCGATCTCCAGCGCCGCGAGGGCGGCATCGACGCGGGCGGTCAGTACGGCGCGCAGGCGGGCGTCTTCGATCACCGCCAACGGTTCGCGGCAGAACGCGGCAGTCAACAGCCGACGCGCTTCCGCCTGCGGCAGGCCGCGCGAGCGCAGGTAGAACAGCGCATTGGCGTCGAGCCGGCCGACGGTGGCGCCGTGCGCGGCCTTCACTTCGTCGGCGTGGATTTCCAGCACCGGCTGGGTGTCGATTTCGGCGTTCTCGGACAACAGCAGGTTCTTGTTCGACAGGTTCGCGTCGGCGCCGTCCGCCCCCGCGCGGATCAGGATGCCGCCGTGGAAAACCGCACGCCCGTGTCCGGCGCCGAGGCCGCGCCAGGTCAGTTCGCAGGCGGTGTCGCGGGCGATGTGGTCGATGCCCAGCCGGGTATCGACATGGCGCCGAGCCGTGGCCAGTAGCACGCCGTTGGCGAACAGGCGGGCGCCGTCGCCTTCCAGCCGCACGTTGAGTTCGTGGCGCGACAGGGCGCCGCCAAGTTCCAGGTCGATACGGCGGTACTCGGCGTCGCGGGCCAGCACGGCGTCGGTGCGCAGCA
>DASRYD010000174.1:0-4267 GCA_035653955.1 Pseudoxanthomonas sp. | reverse complement strand
GCGCGCGCACCGCATCGGCGGCCTCGAGCACGCGCAGCATTTCGGGACCGGCGATCAGATAGGCGGGCAACAGTTCGCCGCCGGCGCATTGCGCGATCAGCCGTTCCGGGGTGAGTTCCACCTAGGGCCTGCCGACGCTATTGGCGACGGCCGTGGGCGCTCAGCGCGCCGTCGATGCGGCGCAGGATCGCAGCGCTCATTTCGCGGCGCAGTTCCTTCACCAGCAATTCGCGTTCGCTGTCGGTGCCCAGCGACTGATTGGGGATGGACAGGTAGTCGCGCGACAGTTCGATCGCCTGCTGCGGCACCACTTCCTTGCCGTCGGGACCGCGCAGCACGAACACGGTGGCGTAGCGCAGGGTGAATTCCTGCGAGCGCCCGAACTGGTCCACGGCGATCGGCGTGTCGCCCCAGCGTTCGGCGAGGATGTCGAGCACGGCGACGCCTTCGTTCGCGCCCGCGGTGGTCGGGTCCACGCCATTGGCGATGGCCTCGGCGGCATTGGCGGTACCGACTTCGACCGCGCCTTCGACCTGGTCCAGCGAACGCTTCAGCGAATCGGCCAACGGGCTGTACGGGTCGACCGATACCACCCGCACCGGTCCCAGGTCCGGCGGCAGTTGCAGGGCATTGCGCAGGTGGAAGCCGCAGGCGGACAGGCTGGCGACCAGCGCGGCGACGGCGAGAAGGCGCGGCAACGGGGTTCGATTCATGGACGGAAGTCTGGACGAGCCCGTCCGGGGCGGCAATAGCCAACCCCGCCGGGAGGTGAACCGGCAGGCTCGGCTGTGGAAGCGACCTCGGTCGAGAATGCGCCTGTGGACGCTGCGGCAAAAGGCGAAAGCGTTCGCGACCGAGGTCGCTCCCACAGGAGTCGTTCTCCCGATGTTTCCGGCTCAGCCGGCGACGATATTGACCACCTTGCCCGGCACCACGATGACCTTCTTCACCAGTTGGCCCTCGAGGAACTTGGCGGTGTTGGGCTCGGCCTTGGCCAGCGATTCGATCAGGTCGCGCGGCGCGTCGGCGGCAACCTCTATCGTGCCGCGCAGCTTGCCGTTGACCTGCACCGCCAGCACCACCGAATCGCGCACCAGCGCGGCCGGGTCGGCCTGCGGGAACGGCACGTCTTCCAGCAGCGTTTCGGCGTGGCCCAGCGCCTGCCACAACGCATGGCTGGCATGCGGGGTGATCGGGTTGAGCAGCAGCACCGCCGCTTCCAGCGCTTCCTGGCGCACCGCACGGCCCTGCGCTCCGGCGTCGTCGAACTTCGCCAGCGCGTTCGACAGTTCCATCACCGCCGCGATGGCGGTATTGAAGCCGTGGCGCTTGCCATAGTCGTCGCCGACCTTGACGATGGTCTCATGGGTCTTGCGGCGCAGCGCCTTCTGTCCGGCGTCGAGCGCGGCGAGATCCAGTGCCGGCGCGGCGCCATCGGCCGCATGCTTCTGCACCTGCGTCCACAGGCGGCGCAGGAAGCGCGCCATGCCTTCGACGCCGGCCTCGTTCCATTCCAGCGACTGCTCCGGCGGCGCGGCGAACATCGAGAACAGGCGCACCGTGTCGGCGCCGTACTTGTCGACCATCGCCTGCGGGTCGACGCCGTTGTTCTTCGACTTCGACATCTTCTCGACCGGACCGATCTTCACCGGCAGGCCATCGGCCTTCAGTGTCGCGCCGACCACGCGCGCGCGCTCGTCGCGCTGGATTTCCACGTCGGCCGGATTGATCCAGTCCTTCGAACCGTCGGCGGCGTCGCGGTAGAAAGTCTCGGCGATGACCATGCCTTGGGTAAGCAGGTTGGTCGCCGGTTCGTCGCTGTCGACCATGCGCGCGTCGCGCAACAGCTTGTGGTAGAAGCGGAAGTACATCAGGTGCAGGATCGCGTGTTCGATGCCGCCGATGTACTGGTCCACCGGCAACCAGTAGTTGCCGCGCTTGTCGACCATGTCCTTCGCGCCCGGCGAGGTGTAGCGGGCGTAGTACCAGCTCGATTCCATGAAGGTGTCGAAAGTGTCGGTCTCGCGCTCGGCCGGCTTGCCGCATTGCGGGCAGGTGGTCTTGCGCCATTCCGGATCGGCCTTGATCGGCGACTTCACCCCGTCCAGGGTCACGTTCTCCGGCAGCACCACCGGCAGCTGTTCGTCCGGCACCGGCACCGCCCCGCAATCGTTGCAGTAGATCACCGGGATCGGGCAACCCCAGTAGCGCTGGCGGCTGACGCCCCAGTCGCGCAGGCGGTAGTTGACCCGGCGCTGGCCCTGGCCCTTGCGTTCGAAACGCTCGGCCAGCGCGTCGAACGCGCCGCGGTAATCGAGCCCGTCGAATTCGCCCGAATTGACCAGTTCCAGATCGTTGCGGGTCTTATCGCCGTACCAGTCGTGCCAGACGGCCGGGTCGTAATGCTGCTCTTCGTCGTTCTTCGGCGCCTTCAGCGCGATCACCTGGCGGATCGGCAGGCCGTACTTGTGCGCGAATTCGAAATCGCGCTCGTCGTGGCCCGGCACCGCCATCACCGCGCCGGTGCCGTAGCCCATCAGCACGAAGTTGGCGACCCATACCGGCACCTGTTCGCCGGTGATCGGGTGCACCGCCTTCAGGCCGGTGTCCATGCCGCGCTTTTCCTGCGTCTCCAGTTCGGCCTCGGAAACGCCGCCCTGCTTCAGTTCCTGCAGGAACGCGGCCAGCGCCGGGTCGTTCGCCGCCGCCTTCAGCGCCAACGGATGCTCGCCGGCGATCGATACGAAGGTCACGCCCATCAGCGTGTCGGGGCGCGTGGTGAACACCGTAAGCGGCTCGTTGCCTTCCACGGCGAACTGGATTTCCAGGCCTTCCGAACGACCGATCCAGTTGCGCTGCATGGTCTTGACCGACTCCGGCCAACCCGGCAGTTCGTCCAGGCCATCGAGCAGTTCCTGTGCGTAATCGGTGATGCGCAGGAACCATTGCGGAATCTCGCGCTTTTCCACCAGCGCGCCGCTGCGCCAGCCGCGGCCGTCGATGACCTGCTCGTTGGCCAGCACGGTCTGGTCGACCGGGTCCCAGTTCACCACCGAGTTCTTGCGATAGGCCAGGCCCTTGCGCAGCAGGCGGGTGAACATGCGCTGCTCGTGCACGTAGTAATCCGGCCGGCAGGTGGCGAACTCGCGCGACCAGTCGATGGCGTAGCCCAGCGACTTCAACTGCGCGCGCATGTGCTCGATGTTGGCGTAGGTCCACTTGGCCGGCGCGGTCCGGTTCTTGATCGCGGCGTTCTCGGCCGGCAGGCCGAACGCGTCCCAGCCCATCGGCTGCAGCACGTTGTGCCCGGTCATTCGCTTGTAGCGGCTGATCACGTCGCCGATGGTGTAGTTGCGCACGTGGCCCATGTGCAGCGCGCCCGACGGATACGGCAGCATCGACAGGCAGTAGTACTTCGGCTTGTCGGCGTCGTTGGGCGGGAGTGTTTCCTTGACCTCGAAGGCCTGGCTGCCGTCCCAGAACTGCTGGGCGGCGGATTCGACAGTCTTGGGATCGTAGACGACGGGTTCGACGGCTGACATGGGGCGCGGGAAAGGCGGCGGCAAAGCGGGCTAGGTTACCGCAGCGCAGCAATGGCCGCCATGGACGGGGTCGGCTTGTTTTCCCGGCCGCCGCTACCATCTGGAACCGGATTCCCTTCGAGCCCCGCCATGTCCGCCTCGCCCCACGTTTTCGACGCCACCACCGCCACTTTCGAAACCGAAGTCCTGCAGAAATCGCTGGAATCCCCGGTGCTGGTCGATTTTTGGGCGACCTGGTGCGGGCCGTGCAAGACCCTGGGGCCGATCCTGGAGAAGCTGGCCGCCGAGTACAACGGCGCCTTCCGCCTGGCCAAGGTGGACGTGGACCAGGAGCAGCAGATCGCCGCCGCGTTCCAGATCCGCTCGGTGCCGACAGTGTTCCTGGTCAAGGGCGGGCAGCTGGTGGACGGCTTCCCGGGCGCCCTGCCGGAAGGCCAGTTGCGCGAATTCCTCAAGCAGCACGGCATCGAACCGGCCGCGGCGAGCAACGACGAACCGGTGGAAGCCGCCCCGCTCGACCCGCACGAACAGGTGGTCGCTCTGCGCCACGCCGTCGCCGCCGAGCCGGACAAGGCCGAACTGAGGCTCGACCTGGCCCTGGCCTTGCTGAAGACCGGCGCCACCGCGGAAGCCGAACAACTGCTCGATGCCCTGCCCGCCAACCTCGCCACCGACGAGCGCGCCGTCCGCGCCCGTGCCCGCCTCGGCTTCGCCGCCCTGCTGAA
>DASRYD010000173.1:0-4736 GCA_035653955.1 Pseudoxanthomonas sp. | reverse complement strand
ACGCCGTGACCCGTGGCGGCGGTGGCGACGACGCCCCTGCGCTGCGTTCGCATGGCGCGAAGTGGCACAGCTTCCTGCCGGGCATGTTCCGCTGACCGTCAGGTCCTGGCTCGACCGGCTGCGCGGCAAGCCGGCCCCACTGCAAACCGGATTGTGGCGCGACCTGCGCGCCGCCATGCCGTGGCTGTCGCAACTGGACGACGCACGCGGCGAACGCCTGCGTACGCTGGCCGAACGCTTCCTGCACGAAAAAACCGTGACCCCGCTGGACGGACTGACGCTGGACCAGCGCCAGCGTGCGCAACTGGCGGTGCTGTGCTGCCTGCCGCTGCTGGAGTTCGGCGCGAACGGCTTGCGCGGCTGGTCGCAGCTGCTGGTGTACCCGGAAGCGTTCCGCGTACATCGCAGCCACGTCGATGCGGCCGGCGTACTGCATGAATGGGAAGACGAACTGATCGGCGAAGCCTGGGACAGCGGCCCGCTGGTCCTGTCGTGGGCCGACATCCAGGCCGACCTGGACGAACCCGACGCCGGCTTCTGCGTCGCCGTGCACGAGATGGCGCACAAGCTCGACGCGCTGGACGGCGCCATGGACGGCACGCCGTTGTTGCCGCGCGAGTGGCAGCGCGAATGGGCGCGCGATTTCCAGCGCGGCTACGACGCCTTCTGCGCCAAGGTCGATCGCGGACGCGAAACCCGCGTCGACCCTTACGCGGCCGAGTCGCCCGAGGAGTTCTTCGCCGTCGCCAGCGAATACCACTTTTCCGCACCTCGGGAACTGCAGGCGGAACTGCCGGAAGTGGCCGTGCATCTGCAGCGGTTCTACGGCCCATCGCCGTTCATGTAACGATTTCCATGTAACGTTTACCGGCCGACCGGACTGCTTGCCACGCCACGCGTTTGCCTGCACGCTATCCGCAGCGGTATCGCCTACATCGGCGGCGCCGCGACAGGGGGAATGCTGGTGAGCGGCAAAAATATCCATTGGGCGGTGGCGCTGAACCGGCGCAATCGCTCGCTGTCTTTCGCGTTGTCGTTCGTTGTCGTGAGCACGCACCTGCATGTCGTCGGCGCCTCGGCCTTGCAGTGGTTGCTGCTGACGCTGCAATTGCTGGCCTACCCGCAACTGGTCTACTGGCACGCGCGGCGCTCCCCCGATCCCTTGCGCGCGGAAATACACAACATGCTGCTCGATGGCGTGCTGCTGGGTGCATGGTGCGCATTCTGGGGCCTGCCGTTGTGGCTGTGCTTCCTGTTCTTCATCTGCGTCTGCCTGAACCTGATGATCTTCGAGGGCTTGCCTGGCCTGGCCCGCGCGCTCGCGGCGATCTGCGCGGGCGTCCTGCCGGTGGCGTTGCTCGCCGATTTCCGGTTCCGGCCGGACACCGCTCTGGCGACCAGCCTGCTGTGCATCGCCATGCTGGCCACGTATTTGCTGACCTTCGCCTACGGCGCGTACCGGCGCGGACTGGCGTTGCGCGAAAGCAGCGCGCAGTTGCACGCGCGCCTCGAGGACATCACCACGCTGCAGACGCGACTGCAGGAACAGGCTTCGCGCGATCCGCTGACCGGCCTGTTCAACCGGCGCCACTTCGACCGGGCGCTGGCCGAGACGCTGGAGCACTGCATCCGCGACGACAGGCCCCTGACGCTGGCGATAACCGACATCGACCATTTCAAGGCGATCAACGACAACCACGGCCACCTGGCCGGCGACGAAGTGCTGCGCAGCCTTGCCGACCTGCTGGCCGGCAAGGTGGGCGATGCGGGCATGGTCTGCCGGTTCGGCGGAGAGGAATTCCTGCTGATGCTGCCGGGTATGCCGGCCACGGAAGCGTGCGAGTTCGCCGATGCGTTGCGCCGTGAATTCGAATCCTTGCGGGTGAGGCTGTATGGCGACGAGATCGGGACCACGCTGTCGTTCGGCGTCGCCGTCGCCCCGGAAGACGCCGTCGAAGCGCATGCGTTGCTGCGCAGGGCGGACGCCGCGCTCTACACGGCCAAGCTGCGCGGCCGCAATCGCGTGGTGATGTTCTCCCCCGTCGACCTCGCCGATGCCGCGGCGTCGTGACCCGAGCCCGCCGGCCGCTACAGGCCGGCGGGCAAGCGCACTTCGAAACGCGCGCCGCCGAGTTCCGGGGAACGGCCGACATGCAGTTCGCCGCGATAGTCCTTGATCAGATCCTGCACGATGGCCAGACCGATGCCGTGACCCTGCACGCGTTCGTCGCCGCGCACGCCACGCTGCAGGACGTGGGTCACGTCCTCGTCGGCGATGCCGGGGCCATCGTCGTCCACCGCGAGCAGCAGGCCCGCTCGGCGGTTCGGCACACCGGAGACCGGCGCGACGGTCAGCAATACGCGTGAGCGCGCCCACTTGAACGCATTCTCCAGCAGGTTGCCCATCAGCTCCTGCAAATCGCCCGGTTCGCCATGGAAGCGCGCGGCCGGGTCGATCTCGAATTCGCAGATGACCCGCTTGGCCGCGTACACCTTCTCCAGTCCGCGCACGATTTCCTCGGCATGCGGCTCGATCGGCAGCGGCGCGGCGAAGAGCTTGTGGCCGCCCGACGCGGCGCGCGCCAGCTGGTAGGACACCAGGTTGTTCATGCGCCGCAGCTGCGTGTCGAGTTCGTCGCGCAAGGCGATGGCATGCACGCCGTCGTCGAGTTGCGCGCGCAGCACCGCCAGCGGGGTCTTCAGGCTGTGCGCGAGGTCGGCCAGGGTATTGCGCTGGCGGTCGAGATGCTCGCGCTCGCTTTCGATCAGCGCGTTGATGCTTTCGGTCAGCGGCTCCAGTTCGCGCGGGTGACGCCGGCTCATGTGTTCGAGCTGGCCGCGCTGCACCTGTTCCAGTTCGTCGACGACGCGGTTCAGCGGACGCAGGCTCCAGCGCAATACCGCCATCTGCAACAGCAGCAGGACGACGCCGGCGCTGCCCAGGTACACCCACAGCGCGCCGCGGAACACCCGCAACTGGGCGCCGAGCGCGCTGGCGTCCTCCATGATGTAGACGGTGATGGGGAATTCGCTGTTCGCGTCGCTGGGCGAAGTCCAGATCAGGCCGCGGCCGTAGCGGTACACCTCGCTGCGGCTGCCGTCTATCTGGGTGATCGGCAGCGGCCCGTCGAAGGTTTCCTGCTTCGGCGCCAGCATCGGCCCGACCGGCAGTTCCGGGCCTTCGCCGGAACGGCTGACCCAATGCGAATCCTGCAGCACCACCTGCGCATACAGGCCGCTGCCGGGACGGACGAAACGCGGATCGGGCGGATTGGTGTCGACGACGTAATCGATCACCGCGTTCTCGCGGTCGAAGTCGATGCCGCCGATGTAGGCGTTGGCGAAACTGAGCATGCGCTCGCGCATGTTGCGCTGTGCGGTCTGCTGGAAAGCCTTGTCCAGCGCATAGCCCGCGAGGAACAGGAACGCGACCAGGCCAAGGCTGGCGGCGAGCAATTGCCGGGCCCGCAACGAACGCGGGCGCCATCCGCTGAACGGATCGCGCCCGGCTGATTTCGGATTCGCAGGATTAGCGGCGGGCATTCGTCATATTCTTACACCCGGCCTCGCGAAGCACGCGTCGGCGACGCTGCGCGGGCGCCCGCCCTCACCCCTCATTGCGCGCGATGGCGAATCGATAACCGCGGCCGCGCACGGTCTCGATCGGCCGGATCTCGCCTTCCGGATCCAGCTTCTTGCGCAGGCGGCCGATGAAGACCTCCAGCACATTGGAGTCGCGGTCGAAGTCCTGCTGGTAGATGTGCTCGGTCAGGTCGGCCTTCGAGACCAGTTCGCCGGCGTGCATCATCAGATACTCCAGCACTTTGTATTCGTAGCTGGTCAGGTCGACGTTGCTGCCATTGACGCTGACCGTCTGCGCGGCCAGGTCCAGCGCGACCGGGCCGCATTCCAGGGTCGGCTTGCTCCACCCGGCAGCGCGGCGCAGCAACGCGTTGACGCGCGCCAGCAGTTCCTCGACGTGGAACGGCTTGACCAGGTAATCGTCGGCGCCCTGCTTCAGGCCCTCGACCTTGTCCTGCCAGCTGGAACGCGCGGTCAGGATCAGTACCGGGAATTTCTTGCCTTCGTCGCGCAGGGCCTTGATCAATTCCATGCCCGACATCTTCGGCAGGCCCAGGTCGATGATGCCCACGTCGAACGGCACTTCGCGGCCCATGTACAGGCCCTCCTCGCCGTCCTGGGCGGCATCGACGGCAAAGCCTTCGCGCTTCAGGCGGGCAGCCAGGGTTTCACGCAAGGGGGCTTCGTCTTCTACCAGCAAGATACGCATGGACTCTCCTCAGAAGGGGCGAATCGCCCGTTCACAAACGCGACGGGCGTAGTGAAACAGATCGAAGATGAACGGAGAGTAGAAGATGAACGGAACCGCGGGCAACCCATGCGTATTCCCATATCGCCTGCGGCTGGGACTTGGCCGTGGGCCTGCGGCCTATCGCCGCGGAGGAGATTACTGTCCGGATGGTCGACGCTGACCGGCTGGCGGTTGCGGCGACGGGCTCCGTGCCGGCTGGCGCTGTTGTGGCACGTCGTCCATGTAGCGTACGCGCCCACGCTCGTCGAGTACCTTGACCCGGTTGAAATCGCGACCTTCCGACTGCACGCGCTCGGCGCCCAGTACTTCGCCGCCGGAAGTCTTCTGCGCCCAGCGGACCGACTCGGACATCGTGCGCTCGCGCGCCGGCGCGGCCATCTGCGGGGCCGGGAACCCGCGGTCC
>DASRYD010000172.1:0-3871 GCA_035653955.1 Pseudoxanthomonas sp. | reverse complement strand
GCCGCGAGCTTGGCGGCGAGCGCATCGGCGTCCTGGTTGCGTGCCCCCGCGTCGTCGATGCCGGCGAGGTACCAACCGTCGACGAGGCCATCGAAGGCTCCGACGACCGGCACCACGTCCTTGTCGGCCAGGGCGGCGAATACCGCCAGCGTGCGGCCCGGGACCGGATGCGCACGCAACCACGCGGCGAGTTCGCGCGCGGCCTGCGGGTTGTGGCCCACGTCGATGCGGATTTCCACGCCATCGAATTCGAAACGTTGCAGGCGTCCCGGCAATTGCGCGCCGGCGATACCCGCGGCGAACGCCGAAGCCGGCAGGCGTGCGTCCAAAGCGCGCAACGCGGCCACCGCAGCGGCGGCGTTGGCCCGTTGCGCGGGTGCGGCGAGTTGCGGATTCGGCAGATCCATCTCGAAGCCGACTTCGCGCCAGCGCCAGCGCCCGGCATCCAGCGGCTCGTGGAAATAATCGCTGCCCGCGCGGATCGCGCTGGCGCCGATGGCGTAGGCGCGGCGCAACACGCTGGAAGGCGGATCGATTTCGCCCAGCACCAGCGGTTTCCACGCGCGGGCGATGCCGGCCTTCTCCGCGCCGATGCTTTCGCGGTCCGGACCGAGCCAATCGACATGGTCGATGTCGACGGTGGTGATCACCGCGACGTCGGCATCGACGAGGTTGACCGCGTCGAGGCGTCCGCCCAGGCCGACTTCGAGCACGGCGAGGTCGAGTCCGGATCGCTGGAACAGCCACAGCGCGGCCAGCGTGCCGAATTCGAAATAGGTCAGCGGCACGCCACCTCGGGCGGCCTCGACGGCTTCGAAGGCTTCGATCAGTTGCGCATCGCCCACATCCTCGCCATCGATGCGCACGCGCTCGTTGTAGCGCAGCAGGTGCGGCGAGGTATAGGCACCGACCTTCCAGCCGCCGGCGCGGGCAATGGCTTCGATGAAGGCGACGGTAGAGCCCTTGCCGTTGGTGCCGCCGACGGTGATCGTGCGCTTCGCCGGTTGTTTCAAGCCGAGCCGCTGCGCGACTTCGCGCACACGGTCGAGGCCCATCTCGATGGACTTGGGATGCTGTCGCTCGATGTAATCGAGCCAGTCGGCGAGATTCCTGCTCATTCCGCCGAACGCACGCCCTGCACGCTGAAGCCAAGGGCCGACTTCCTGCCGTAGATCACCACCTCCACGTCCTGGTCCGGGTGCCGGCGGTAGTACGACTCGCGAATGCACAGGTAAGCGGGAATCGAGTTCTCCATGGCGCCGCCTTCCAGCCGGTAATCGCAACCGCGACGGCTATGGGAATACTCGGTCCGCATTATCGTTAGCTCCTCGTACGGCATTCCGAACGCGCGGGTGTACGCCCACGGCAAGGCCTTGCAGACCGACGCCCAGGCCAGGAAGCCCAGCAACGCCGGCATGAACAGGATTATCGCAAGCGACCGGCCAACGATTTGCAGGAATCCGCCACCCAGCCGCAACCTGCCTTCGCGTGCCGAAAGCGCAAACAATGCAATGGTCGACGCCGCGCCGAACAGCCCGAAGACGACGACCATGCGCAGGCCCTGCATGCCGGCCGCGGGAATGAAACGGACGAACACGCCGCCCAGTCCAAGCACCATGAGCCCCATCAGCGCGCTTGCGGCCACGGCCCAGCCGCGACTGGGCCGTTCGCTGCCGAACCACGTCGTCCTCCAGCTCATCTGGGCCTCCGTGGATGGTTACAGCGCCCGGTGCTTGGCCTCGCCGAAGAACGGCGTGTGATGGGCGCAATCGTTGAGGCGTACGACTTCGAGGGAGTCGATGCCGGGGCCTTCCAGCAGGTTGATCGTGGTCGGCGCCTGGCGGAAGGTCCACAGCTTGGACAACGGCAGGCCGAGGATTCGGCACAGCAGCACGCGGTTGACCGCGTCATGCGCGACCACCAGCAGGGTGTCGTCGTCGCCGAGGCCTTCCATCGCCCGCGCCAGGCCGCGCCACGAACGATCCAGCACATGGCGCAGAGATTCGCCGCCGGGCATCAGCACCGTGTCGGGCTCCTCGCGCCACGCACGCAAACGCGCCGGATCCTTTTCGTGGATATCGCTGGCCAGCAGGCCTTCCCATTCGCCGTGGGCGATTTCCTGCAGGTCCGGATCGATGCCCAGCAGTTCCGCGCGCGTTTCGCCCAGCGCCAGTTCGGCGGTGCGGCGCGCGCGCATCAGCGGCGACGCCACCGCGCGATCGATGGGCAAATCGCGCAGGCGCTGGCCCAGCGCCGTGGCCTGCGCTTCGCCGACCGGCGAAAGCGGGATGTCGATCTGGCCCTGGTAGCGGCCTTCGGCGTTCCATGGCGTTTCGCCATGACGGGCAAGCAGGATGCGCATGCAACTGGTTCCGGTGGGGTCGGCCGGGGCCGCGGAAAAGGATCGGCATGATACCCGTCCGCGCCGTCCGTTGAGGCACATTCGACAACCGCGGCAACGGAAACTTTCGATTGCCGCGCGTTCGTGGCGAATCCACGCGGTAATTCGGCTCGATCTGCCGGCGATGCCGACCCCGCGGCGTATAATCCGCGCCCTCGAAACCGCAGTCGGAACACAGGCCATGACCCAGGACACGATGAAGGCGCTGGTCAAGCGCGAAGCCGGCAAGGGCATCTGGATGGAACGGGTGCCGGTGCCAACGCCCGGCGCCAACGAGGTGCTCATCAAGCTGGAGAAGACCGCGATCTGCGGCACCGACCTGCACATCTACCTGTGGGACGAATGGAGCCAGCGCACGATCAAGCCGGGCCTGGTGATCGGCCACGAATTCGTCGGCCGCATCGTCGAACTCGGCCCCGGGGTCACCGGCTACAAGCTCGGCCAGCGCGTTTCCGCCGAAGGCCACATCGTCTGCGGCCATTGCCGCAACTGCCGTGCCGGCCGCCAGCACCTGTGCCCGAACACCATCGGCATCGGCGTCAACCGCGACGGCGCGTTCGCCGAATACATCGTGATGCCGGCCAGCAACCTGTGGCCGATTCCCGACCAGATCCCGTCCGAGTTGGCCGCGTTCTTCGACCCGTTCGGCAATGCCGCGCATTGCGCGCTGGAATTCGACGTGGTCGGCGAAGACGTGCTGATCACCGGCGCCGGCCCGATCGGGGTGATCGCCGCGGGCATCTGCAAGCACATCGGCGCGCGCAACGTGGTCGTCACCGACGTCAACGACTACCGGCTGAAGCTGGCCGCCGACATGGGCGCGACGCGGGTGGTCAACGTCGCCAACCAGTCGCTGAAGGACGTGATGGCCGACCTGCACATGGAAGGCTTCGACGTGGGCCTGGAAATGAGCGGCAACCCGCGCGCCTTCGCCGACATGCTCGATTGCATGTACAACGGCGGCAAGATCGCGATGCTCGGCATCATGCCCAAGGGCGCCGGCGTGGACTGGGACAAGATCATCTTCAAGGGCCTGACCCTGCACGGCATCTACGGCCGCAAGATGTACGAGACCTGGTACAAGATGACCCAGCTGGTGCTGGGCGGTTTCCCGCTGGGCAAGGTGCTGACCCACCAGTTGCCGATCGACGAATTCCAGCAGGGTTTCGACCTGATGGAAGGCGGCAAGTCCGGCAAGGTCGTGCTGAGCTGGAACTGAGCCCGCCGCACTCGGGCCCGAAAAGCAAAAGGCGCCGCGCGGCGCCTTTTTCGCATCCGCGCGTCAGGCGGCGGTCGATGCCGGCGCCGTTCGGCAGCAGGCCGAGCAGCGCGACCTTGCCGCCGTGGTACATGCAGTCGAGCATGTCGCTGAACGCGCGCGGATTGCCGCTCATCTCGAGGCCGACGTCGAACCCTTCCATGTGCAGGTCCTTCATCGCGTCCTTGAGCGAGGCGTTGGCCACGTTCACC
>DASRYD010000171.1:0-8940 GCA_035653955.1 Pseudoxanthomonas sp. | reverse complement strand
TCCCCGATGCTGCGTATCCCGCGCCTGCGCGCGCGTTCGCTCCGCTCCGCCCTTCGTTCCGAAGGGGGTGAGCGTTCATCCATGTCAGCTTGCCGCAGCGGCCTTGCGCGCCGGTTGGGCGTCAGGCTCCGCCGCGGCATCCAGCGCATCGGCGACGCGCTGCTGTTCGGCTTTCAGCTTGCCGGGCAGGTGTGAGCCGTAGCCTGCGAGGTATTCGCCGATCGCGGCTTCTTCCTCGCGCCACTCCGCGTTGTCGACGCGGAACAGTTCGTCGAGCGCACCGTCGGCGAGATTCAGGCCTTCGAGGTTCAGGTCTTCCTCGCGTGGCAGGTTGCCAATCGGGGTTTCGATGGCATCCGCTTCGCCGGTCACGCGCTTCAACATCCACTCGAGCACGCGCATGTTGTCGCCGAAGCCAGGCCACAGGAACTTGCCGTCCTTGCCCTTGCGGAACCAGTTGACGTGGAACACGCGCGGCAACTTGGCGTTGGGTGCGTCGAACGACAGCCAATGCGCGAAGTAGTCGCCGTAGTTGTAGCCGCAGAAGGGCTTCATCGCCATGGGATCGCGGCGGATGGCGACGCCCACGTCGGTCGCGGCGGCGGTGGTTTCCGACGCCATGGATGCGCCGACCAGTACGCCATGCGTCCAGTCGCGCGCTTCGAACACCAGCGGCACCAGCGAGGCGCGGCGGCCGCCGAACACGATCGCCGAAATCGGCACGCCTGCCGGGTTCTCCGCTTCCGGCGAGTACGACGGGCATTGCTTCGCACTGACGGTGAAGCGCGAGTTCGGGTGCGCGGCGGGGCCGTTCGCCGGGTCGTACGGGCGACCCTGCCAATCGGTCGCCGGCTCGCCTTCGCCCAGGCCTTCCCACCATGGGCGATTGCCGGCGGTCACGGCGACGTTGGTGAAGATGGTGTCGTGGCGGATGCTGGCCAGCGCGTTGGGGTTGGATTGCGCGCCGGTGCCCGGGGCCACGCCGAAGAAACCGGCTTCCGGATTGATCGCATACAGGCGGCCGTCGGCGCCGGGGCGCATCCAGCAGATGTCGTCGCCGACCGTCCACACCTTCCAGCCGGCTTCGCGATAGCCCTGCGGCGGGATCAGCATGGCCAGGTTGGTCTTGCCGCAGGCGCTGGGGAAGGCGGCGGCGATGTAGTGCGTCTCGCCCTGCGGGTTCTCGATGCCGACGATCAGCATGTGCTCGGCCAGCCAGCCTTCCTGCCGCGCCTGCCACGAGGCGATGCGCAGTGCGTGGCATTTCTTGCCCAGCAATGCGTTGCCGCCATAGCCGGAGCCATACGACTGGATGCTCAATTCCTCGGGGAAATGCATGATGAAGCGGCGATCCGGGTCGAGTTCGCCGGTGGAATGCAGACCCCTGACGAACGTTCCCTCGCGCTCGATCCGCGCCAGCGCCGCTGCGCCCATCCGGGTCATGATGCGCATGTTGGCCACGACGTAGGGCGAGTCGGTGATTTCGACGCCGCAACGCGCCAGCGGCGAGTCGATCGGACCCATGCAATACGGCACCACGTACATCGTGCGCCCGCGCATGCAGCCGTCGAACAGCGCATCCATCTTCGCGTGCGCTTCGCCCGGCGCCATCCAGTGGTTGTTGGGGCCGGCGTCGTCGCGCGCGCGGGTGCAGACGAAGGTCAGATGTTCGACCCGGGCCACGTCGCTGGGGTCGGAGCGGTGCAGCCAGCAGTTCGGGTAGGCCTCGCCGTCCAGCGGCAGCAAGGTGCCGTCGGCCTGCATCTGCGCCAGCAGTGCGGCGTTTTCGGCGTCGCTGCCGTCGCACCAGTGGATGCGGTCGGGGCGGGTCAGGGCCGCGGTGCGGGCGACCCAATCGTTCAGGGCTTCAAGGCGGGTGGGAGTGTCGAAATTCGGCTGCAACGGGGTTACGGCATTCATTCACGGTCCTTGGCGGGCTGGCCGGAGGAACAAGGCCAATTTGAAACCACTAGTTTAACCGCAGGAACGCGAAAGAGCCCGTCATCGCGGCCGCGACAAAGGCTGAAATCGTTTACTTATCGGGCGCTTAGCCGAATATCGTGCCGTTCCGGGCGCTCGGGCTCAGTCGCGGTCCGGGGCGCCGGGTGGGAAATAGCTGCGGTACGGCCGGCCTTCGTCCACGGCGCGGGCGACGGCCGGCCGAGCCAGCAAGCGCTGGCGGTAGGCGCGGGCATGGACGAACGAATCGGCGATGGGATGCACCCAGTCCGCGTAGAACAGCGACGGCGCCGCGGCGCAATCGGCCATGCCGAAGCCGCCGTCGACCGCCCACTCGCGCCCGGCCATGCGCTGGTCCAGCCAGGCATAGGCCCGGTCGAGCATTTCCCGCGCCTCCGCCACGCCGTAGGCGTCGCGCTGTCCGTCCGGACGCAGGTGGTCGAGGACGATCTTCTGCATGGGGTGGTGCACGTAGTTGTCGAAGAAGCGGTCGAGCATCCGCGTTTCCACGCCGTCGCCCGCGATCATGCGCACCGCACCGGAATGCCGCGCGTCCAGGTATTCGATGATCGCCGTCGCCTCGAATACGGTGCGCTCGCCGTCCACCAGCACCGGGAAGCGCTTGATCGGCCACAGTTCGGTCCACTCGCGCGCCGCGTCGGGGTCTTCGAGCATGAGGTATTCGAACGGAATGGCGTTTTCGTACAGCGCGATCAGCGCCTTCTGCGAAAAGGACGAAAACGGGTGCGCGTAGAGCTTCAGGGACATGGTGGCCTGCACGGACAAGCGGTCCGGGAATCGGACCATCGCAGCAACGACGAATGAGGGTGGCCGGAATCGACAATACCGGGCCGCCGCTCAGCAGCAGCGGAATCCCTTGCCGCCGCCGAACCTCGCTTCCTGGCGCTCGCGGAAGAAGGTCTTGTAGTCCATCGGCTGCCGATCGGGATGCTTTTCCAGCATGTGCCGCACGTAGTTGTCGTAATCCGGGATGCCGCAGCACAGCCGCGCGGTCTGCACCAGGCGCCGCCACACCCGGCGCGGCGTCTGGTACTGGCTGGCGGGGACGAGGGCGCGGCTTTGCGAGGGTAGGTCCATCACAGGTCCGCCATCTGCGCCGGCGTCAGCGCGACGTAAGGCGTCTCGTGGTCGCTGCGGTTCGGGTTGCGGCGCGCAGTCACTATCGCCTTGATCGAATACACCAGCACCGCCGCGACCACGAACAGGAACAGCGCGGTCAGCGTGGTGTTGACGTAGGCGTTGGTCACCACCTGGTGCATCTGGTGCATGTCCTTGGCCGGGGCCAGCACTTCGCCGTTGGCGATCGCGGCCTGGAACTTGTGCGCCTGGGCCAGGAAGCCCTGCTTGGGGTCGCCGTCGAATATCTTGATCAGGCCCGCGGCGCTGGTGCACAGCAGCAGCCACGCCGCCGGCAGCGCGGTGACCCATGCGTAGCGCTCGCGCTTCATCTTGAACAGCACCACCGTGCCCAGCATCAGCGCGATGCCCGCGAGCATCTGGTTGGAAATGCCGAACAGCGGCCACAGCGTCTTGATGCCGCCGAACGGATCGGTGACGCCGGTGTACAGCAGGTAGCCCCACAGTGCGACGCAGCCGCCGGTGGCGAGGATGTTGGCGCCCCAGGATTCGGTCTTCTTCAGCGCGGGGACGAAGTTGCCCAGCAGGTCCTGCAGCATGAAGCGGCCCGCGCGGGTGCCGGCATCGACTGCGGTGAGGATGAACAACGCCTCGAACAGGATGGCGAAGTGGTACCAGAAGCCCATCGAATCCCCGGTCGGCAGCAACTGGTGCAGGATCTGCGCGATGCCCACCGCCAGCGTCGGCGCGCCGCCGGCGCGGTTGAGGATCGTGTTCTCGCCGATGTCCTTGGCCGTCGCGGTCAGCACGTCGGGCGTGACCACGAAGCCCCATTCGCTGACCTTGGCCGCGACCGCGACCACGTCGCCGCCGACCGCGGCCGGCGGTGCGTTCATCGCGAAATACACGCCCGGCTCGATGATCGACGCGGCGACCAGGGCCATGATCGCGACGAACGATTCCATCAGCATGCCGCCGTAGCCGATGTACGGCATGTGCTTCTCGTTGGCCAGCAGCTTGGGCGAAGTGCCCGAGGAAATCAGCGCATGGAAACCCGACACCGCGCCGCAGGCGATGGTGATGAACAGGAACGGGAACAGGCCGCCGGTCCACACCGGGCCCATGCCGTTGCTGGCGTACTGGGTCAGCGCCGGCATCTTCAGTTGCGGCATCACGATCACGATGCCAATGGCCAGCGCGATGATCGTGCCGATCTTCAGGAACGTCGACAGGTAATCGCGCGGCGCCAGCAGCAGCCACACCGGCAGCACCGAGGCGACGAAGCCGTAACCGACCATCATCCAGGTGATCTGTTCCTTGGTGAAGGTGAAGGCCGGGCCCCAGGTCGGCGATGCGGCGACCTGGCCGCCGAGCCAGATCGCGCCCAGCAGCAGCAACAAGCCGACGATGGAGATTTCGCCGATCCTGCCGGGGCGGATGAAGCGCATGTACACGCCCATCAGGATCGCGATGGGCATGGTCGCGACCACGGTGAACATGCCCCACGGGCTTTCGGCCAGGGCGTTGACCACCACCATCGCCAGTACCGCAAGGATGATGATCATGATCAGGAACGCGCCGAACAGCGCGATGGTGCCGGGCACCTGCCCCATCTCTTCCCTGACCAGGTCGCCTAGCGAACGCGCGTCGCGACGGCTGGAGATGAACAACACCATGAAGTCCTGCACCGCGCCCGCCAGCACCACGCCGGCGACCAGCCACAGCAGGCCGGGCAGGTAGCCCATCTGCGCAGCCAGTACCGGGCCGACCAGCGGACCGGCGCCGGCGATGGCGGCGAAATGGTGGCCGAACAGCACGTGCTTGTTGGTCGGCACGTAGTCGAGGCCATCGTTGCGGAGTACCGCGGGCGTGGCCCGGGTCGGGTCGAGCTGCATTACCTTTTCGGCGATGAACAGGCCGTAGTAACGATAGGCGACCAGATAGATGCTCACCGCCGCCGCCACGATCCACAGTGCGTTGATCTGCTCGCCGCGCCGCAACGCGATGGTGCCCAGGCAGAACGCGCCCAGCAGCGCCAGTGCGGCCCAGGCGATCTTCGAGAAACCCTTCATGCGCAACCCCTAGGGGAAAGACTCCGGCCAAGGTTCCTCTCCGGCCGGGCCGGAATCAATCCGCAACGCGGCATCGGCGGGTTCGACTTTGGTTGTAGAGCGGGTCTTGACCTGCCCCCTGGCAAGCAACGTGGGGCGGCATCAGGTTGTAGGGGCGCGCCTTGGTGCGCGGCCGGATACAACGCGCGCCTCGGACCTGCCTCGGAATTCCATTATCCCGGTCGCGCACCAAGGTGCGCTCCTACAGCCAGCGCACCTTCTTCAGGTAGCGGTACAGGCCGAAGCAGACCGCGGCGACCACGCCGATCAGCGCGAAGTAGCTGTACTTGCCGTGCAGTTCCGGCATGTTGTGGAAGTTCATGCCGTACCAGCTGGCGATCAGGGTGGGTGCGGCCAGCAGCGCAGCCCAGCCGGCCAGGCGCTTGACCACTTCGCCCTGGGCCAGGGTAACCAGCGACTGATTCACGCTCATCGCCGTGCCCAGCATGTCGCGCATCGCATCGATGCTTTCGTTGACCCGCACCGCGTGATCGTAGACGTCGCGGAAATACAGGCGGACTTCCTCGGGGATCAGCGGGCTGGTGGTGCGCGACAGCTGCGCCAGCACGTCCTGCAGAGGGGCCACCGCCACCCGCATGTAGGTCAGTTCGCGCTTCAGGTCGTACAGGTGCAGGATGGTGTCGCGCCGGTAGCTGTCGCTGAGCACGTCCTTTTCCAGCCGGCGCAAGGTGTCCTTGAAACCGCCGACGATGGGCAGGTAGTTGTCGACGATGAAGTCGAGCACGGCATAGAGGCCGTACGACGGTCCCAGCGCCAGCAGTTCCGGCTCGCGCTCGACCCGCGCGCGAGCCGCCGAATACGAGCGCGAAGCGCCGTGGCGCACGGTGATCAGGTAACGCGGACCGAGGAAGGCCAGGGTCTCGCCGTAGCCGAGGGCGCTATCGTCCTCGGCTTGCGCGGTATTCACGGCGATGAACAGCGAATTGCCGTAGGCCTCGATCTTCGGGCGCTGGTGCGCGCGTTGCGCGTCCTCGACCGCCAGGTCGTGCAGGCCGAATTCCTCCTGCAGCTTGTCGAGGATCGCATCGCTGGGTTGGTACAGGCCTACCCAGACGAAGCTGCCGTCATCGTGGGCGAGCACGTCGCTGATCGCATCCAGTCCGATGTTGTTGCGCCTGCCCTCGCGGTCGTAGACCGCGCAGTTGATCACGCAGGCGGGAACTTCGGGCTTTGCGGCATCGGTCATGCGCGAATGGTGCGGCAGCCGGGCGGGCGAGGCAAGCCTGCGCGGGAAGCGGGAACGCCGTGGGAGCGAACTCGCTCCCGCGAGGCGCGGTCACTTCGCGGCGAAGCGGATCGCCTGGCCGCCGCCGGGTGCCAGCTTCAGCTCCAGCGTATCGTCCGCGCTGACTTCGCGCTGTTCGATCACGATCGATTCGCGCTTGCCCTTCCAGTTGGCGTCCGGGCCGTCGCGGTAGATCTGCGCGACGTACTTGCGGCCCTTGTCGAGGAACGCCAGCGGCACCTTCAGGTCGCGCGGGTTCTCGTCGGTGATCGAGCCGAGGAACCAGTCGTTGCTCCCGCGCTGCTTGCGCGCGATGGTCACATAGTCGCCGACCTCGCCGTTGAGCACCTTGGTGGTTTCCCAATCCACCGCCACGTCCTTGATGAACTGGAACGGGCCCGGGTTGGCTTCGTACACCTCCGGCAGGTCCGGCACCATCTCGATCGGGCTGTAGATGGCCACGTACAGCGCCAGCTGCTTGGCCCAGGTGGTCGCCACGCCATCGGGCGAGCGCGTCTTCATGCCGAACACGCCCGGGGTGAAGTCCATCGGTCCGGCCAGCAGGCGGGTGAACACCAGGTTGACCTCGTGCTCGGGCGGATTGCCGGGCTGGCCCCACGCGTTGTATTCCATGCCGCGCGAACCTTCGCGCGAGATCCAGTTCGGATAGGTGCGGCGCAGGCCGGTGTCCTTGATCGGTTCGTGCGCGTTGATCGCGACCTGGCGCTTGGCCGCCTCGGTCACCACCTTCAGATGATGGCGCGCCATGTCCTGGCCTTCGTGCCAACCGTAATGCACCTTGCCGTCGGGACCGATCACCTTGGCCTGGCCGGCGTCGGACACATAGCCGGTCTTGACCGCGTGCACGCCCATCTTCCGGTCCAGGTCGAACGCCGCTTCCATCTGCGATTCGTAATGCGCGGCGTTGGCCGAGGTTTCGTGGTGGCCGATCAGCTGCACGCCCTTCGATTTCGCGTACGCGGCCAGCTTGGGGAAATCGAAGTCCGGATACGGCTTGGTGAAGTCGAAGTCCTCGCCGTTGCCGAACCAGTCGCCGTCCCAGCCCAGGTTCCAGCCTTCGACCAGCACGCCGCCGAAGCCGTTGCGCGCGGCGAAGTCGATGTGCTTCATCACGTTCTCGGTGGTGGCGCCATGGCGCGGGCCGGAAGCCCAGGTCTTCGTGTCCATGTGCATTTCCCACCACACGCCTGCGTACTTCATCGGCTTGAACCACGACACGTCGCCGAGCTTGTTCGGCTCGTTGAGGTTGAGGATCAGCGACGATTCGACCAGTCCGCCGGCGGTGTCGCTGACCTGCAGCGTGCGCCAGGGCGTGTTGAAAGGCACGCTGCGGATCACCTTGGCGAATTCGCCGCTGCCGGGGGTCAGCGCGGCCTTCAGGCGATGGCCTTCCACGCGCATCAGGTTCATGCCGGAATAATCGACCAGCGCCGCTTCGTGGATCGACAGGTGCAGGCCGTCGGCGGTACGCAGGGTCAGCGGCGTCTGCGCCACGCCCACTTCCTGCACCGGCGTGCGGTGGTACAGGTATTCCTCGCGGTTCCATTCGAAGCCGTCGTTCCACCACGCGGTGGCTTCGGGGGCGATGACGAACTCGGTCAGCTCCTCGGCGATCTTCACCTGCTTCAGGTTCGGCTGCTCCGGGAATTCGTAGCGGAAGCCCAGACCGTCGTCGTACACGCGGAACACCACGTCGAGGCGGCGCTTCAGCTTGCCGCCTTCGGTCAGCGGCACCCGCATCTCGTTGTAGCGGTTGCGGATCAGCCGGCGTTCGCCCCATGGCTGTTCCCAAGTCTGGTCGAATTTCGAGTACTGCGGCTCGCCCAGCACGATGGCGCGGTCGATCTTCGGCGTGTCGATCAGCAGGAAACCCAGGCACGAGCGCGCGATCACCGGCTTGTCGTCGCGGGCGACGGTATAGCAGGCGCGGCCGTCGCCGTCGTTGATCACCTCGACCGCGATGCGGCCGTCGGGGGAAGCGACCTTCGCCGGTTGCGCCCCGGCGATGCCGGCGACGCAGAGCAGGATCAACGCGAACAATCGGATCAGCATGGAGGGCTCCGCGGGTCGGGGAGCCGCATCCTGCGTCAGCGCATGCGATGCGGCCGGGTGAATACGTATGCGAGCGCCAGGTGCACCGGCAGCAGCAACGCGATCCAGGTCTGGTTGTACTGGTAGCCGAATGCAAAAGGCAGCCACTGCACGAACCATGCGAGGAAGGCGCATGCCGCGACCACGAGCAGCGCCGCGCGGAACCAGCGCGCGCTGTTGCGGCGCCGCAGCACGGCGATTGCGCCGAACGGCAGCAGCAGGCACAGCGGATTCAACAGCAGCAGGTTGTGGTTGCGCCACGCCGCCCAGTGCTCGGTGAAGCCCCACAGGTAGGCCAATAACAGGCCAAGCAAGCCGCACAGCAGCCAGAACGGCAGTGCGAACAGCAAGGTCGCACGCGGGTGGCGCGGACCGAACGCGGCCAGCACGACGGCGACCGCCAGGCCCGCGACC
>DASRYD010000170.1:0-3354 GCA_035653955.1 Pseudoxanthomonas sp. | reverse complement strand
GCTCGCGCGCGGGCTTGGACAGGCCGCCCTTGCCGTCGAGGCCGTCGGCCATGCGCACGGTCTCGCGCAGGCGGTCGACCACGCGCAGTTGCCCGAGCGTGTAGCGGGCGACGATCATGTGGAAGCTGTTGGAACCGAGGTCGATGGCGGCGAGGTGATCGCCATCCTTCAGCGCTGGGGCGGTGGGGTGCGTCGGCATGGACGGCATGGTAACCGAAGGCCGGGATGCGGCCTCAGACTCCGGCCAGCAGCATCGCCTGCGCGGAATGCGGTTTTTCCCCTTCCGCCGGCACACGCTTGCGGTATTCGCCGTCGGCGTCGAGTTCCCACGCGTTGAGATTGTCGTCCAGGTAGTTCTGCAACGCTTCGCGATACACGCGTTCGGCCAGCTTGGGATCGAGGATCGGGAACGCGGCTTCCACGCGGTGCAGCAGATTGCGTTCCAGCCAGTCGGCGCTGGCGCAGTAGATCTCGGGTTCGTCGCCGTTGGCGAACCAGTACACGCGGCTGTGCTCGAGGAAGCGGCCGACGATGGAGCGCACGCGGATGTTGTCCGACACGCCGGGCACGCCGGGGCGCAGCGTACAGGCGCCGCGCACGATCAGGTCGATCCGCACGCCGGCTTGCGACGCGGCGTACAGCGCGCGGATCACCTTGGGTTCGTTCAATGCATTGATCTTGGCGATGATGCGCGCGGGCTTGCCGGCGCGGGCGTGCTTCGCCTCGCGTTCGATCTTCTTCAGGATGCCCGGGTGCAGGGTGAACGGCGACTGCAGCAGGCGTTTGAGCTTGGTCGCCGGGGCCAGTCCCGACAATTGCTGGAACAACTGGTGCACGTCGTTGCCGATGTCCGGGTCGGCGGTGATCAGGCCGAGGTCGGTATACGCGCGCGCGGTGCCGCTGTGGTAATTGCCGGTGCCCAGGTGCACGTAGCGGCGCAGCTTCCTGCCCTCGCGGCGCACGATCAGCAGCATCTTGCCGTGGGTCTTGTAGCCGACCACGCCGTACACGACCTGCACGCCGGCTTCCTGCAGGCGGTTGGCGACGGTGAGGTTGGCGTCCTCGTCGAAGCGCGCGCGCAGCTCGACCACCACGGTGACGTCCTTGCCGTTGCGCGCGGCCAGGATCAGCGCATCGACCAGCGCCGAATCCTTGGCGGTGCGGTACAGGGTCTGCTTGATCGCCAGCACCTGCGGGTCGGCCGCGGCCTGGCGCAACAGTTCGACCACCGGGGCGAAGGCGTCGAACGGGTGGTGCAGCAGCACGTCGTTGTCGCCCACGACTTCGAACATCTCGTCCACGTCGCGCAGCGTGCGCGGGGTGAATGCCGGATATTTCAGCTCGGGGCGCTGCACCAGGTCGTAGACCTGGGTGACGCGGTTGAGGTTGACCGGACCATCGATGTAGTACACCGCGTTGTCGGGCAGCTCGAAGTTCTTCAGCAGCGTGCGCACCAGCGGCTTGGGGCAATCCTGGGCGATTTCCAGCCGTACCGCCGGGCGATAGCCGCGCCCGACCAACTCGTCGCGTAGGGCCAGGGCAAGGTTTTCGACTTCCTCCTCGTCCACCACCAGTTCGGAGTCGCGGGTCACCCGGAACTGGTAGGCGCCTTTCACTTCCATGCCCGGGAACAATTCGTCGACGAACGCCGACAGCACCGAGGACAGCAGCACGAAGTCGTGCTCGCCGCCGGACACGCGCGACGGCAGGTGGATGATGCGCGGCAGCGAGCGCGGCGCGCGCACGATGGCCATGTGCCCGGCGCGTCCGAATGCGTCCTTGCCCTTCAGCACGACGACGATGTTCAGCGACTTGTTGAGGATCTTCGGGAACGGATGCGACGGGTCCAGGCCCAGTGGCGACAGCACCGGCATGATCTCGTTGCGGAAGTAGGCGCGCAGCCAGCGCGCCTGGCGCGCGTTCCAGGTGTGGCGGCCCAGCACGCGCACGCCGGCATCGGCCAGCGCCGGGCGCAACACCCGGTTCCAGCACTGGTACTGCTGTTCGACCAACTGCGCGGCGCGGTCGTGGATGCGGTTGAGGATGGTCGCCGGCGACAGGCCGTCCGGTCCCGGCGGCAGGCCGAAGTCCTGCGCATGGCGCACGGTGGCGGCGCGGATCTCGAAGAACTCGTCGAGGTTTGTGCAGCTGATGCACAGGAAGCGCAACCGCTCCAGCAGCGGCACCTGCGGGTCCTGCGCCTGCGCCAGCACGCGGAAATTGAAGTCGAGCTGCGACAGTTCGCGATTCAGGTACAGCGCCGGGTCGCGCAGCGGATCGCCTTCGCTCGGCGGCGCGATGTCGGGCAGGGCGGGGTGGGCGATGTTCATGCGGAAAGGCTCTGCGTTGTCGCGGCGGGGCGTCCGGCGCGCGGGTGCACGCGTTCGGCGGTGAAGTGGATCGAGAAGGTGCTGCCCAGGCCGACCCGGCTTTCGATTTCCAGCCGCGCCTGGTGCAGGTTCAGCACATGCTTGACGATCGACAGGCCCAGGCCGGTGCCGCCGCTTTCGCGCGAGCGGCTGGTGGACACGCGGTAGAAGCGTTCGGTGATGCGCGGCAGATGGCTTTCGGGGATGCCGTAGCCGGTGTCGCGCACGCTGAGCACCGCTCCGGCGCCTTCGGGCGCGAAGCGGATGGTGATGCTGCCGCCGGCCGGGGTATAGCGCACCGCATTGCTGACCAGGTTGGAGAAGGCGCTGTGCAGTTCCTTGTTGGAACCGTGCAGGTCCAGCCCGCCTTCGTCCTGTACGACGATGGCGTGGCGGCCCTGGCTCAGCGCCTCTGCTTCGCGCCGCAGGGTGGCCAGCATCGGCGCCATCGCCACGTCGTCGTCGGTCAGCTTGTCCTGCACTTCCAGCCGCGACAAGGTGAGCAGGTCCTCGACCAGCTGGGTCATGCGCTGCGATTGCTTCTGCATTTCCGCCAGCATCGGCGTCCACTCGGGGAAGTCGGCCGGGTCGAGCATGTCCAGGTAGCCGTGGACCACGGTCAGCGGCGTGCGCAGTTCGTGCGAGACGTTGGCGACGAAGTCGCGGCGCACCTGCTCCAGGTGCAGCAGCTTGCTGACGTCGCGCGCGACCAGCAGCCAGTATTCGTCCGAATACGGGATCAGGCGCAGGTTCAGGCGCAGGTTCGGATCGACCGGCGATGCGGCGTCGAGCATCGGCTCGGCATTGCGTCCGGCGGCGAGCCAGTGCGACAGCGACAACGGTTGCAGGCGTTCCCCCAGCGGCGACTGCAGGTCGTCGGGGTAGCGCAGGCCGAGCAACTGGGTCGCGGCCTTGTTGAACCACAGCGCGCGCTGGCTGTTGCGCTCGACCACCACCACGGCATCCGGCAGCGCGGCGGCGGCGC
>DASRYD010000169.1:0-3062 GCA_035653955.1 Pseudoxanthomonas sp. | reverse complement strand
GTCGAGGCCGCGCGCGGCTGGCTGGGCGCCGAAGCGTCGCTGCGTTCGATCTTCCGTGCGTGGTGGCGCGGCGCCAAGCTGGTGTTCAAGCGCCCGCTGGCGACGCTGGTGGTCTACCTCGGTGCCAGCCTGCTCGGTTATGCGCTGGCCGCGCTGTGCGGATTTTTGCGCATCGGCGCCGATGGCGCGGGCTGGGGGGCGCTCCTGATCGGTTTCCTGCTGACCCAGGCCGCCGTCGTCGCATTGGCCTGGGGCCGCATCGCGCGTTTGTACGGTTTCGCGGCCTTGGCGCAAGGACGCATCGCGTCGAAGGCGGCCGCGGAGGCCGATGCGGCGCGCGGACAGGCGGCGGACGAGCCGATCGGTTGACCTTGCGCTTTCCTTTCCGCGAAGGGAAAAGGAAAGCTCAAGCCTCGACCGCCACGAATCCTCCGGTCTGCCGCGCCCATAGCCGCGCATACAAGCCGTCCCGCGCGACCAGTTCGGCGTGCGTGCCGGTCTCGACGATGCGGCCCTGGTCCATCACTACCAGCCGGTCCATCCGCGCGATGGTCGAAAGCCTATGCGCGATCGCGATCACCGTCTTGCCGCGCATCAGCGTGTCCAGGCTGTCCTGGATCGCCGCTTCCACTTCCGAATCCAACGCCGAAGTCGCTTCGTCCAGCACCAGGATCGGCGCGTCCTTCAGCAGCACGCGGGCCACGGCGATGCGCTGGCGCTGCCCGCCCGACAGCTTGACTCCGCGTTCGCCCACCGTGGCGTCGTAGCCGGTACGGCCTTCGCCGTCGATCAGGTCGGGAATGAAACCGTCGGCGCGCGCGCTGCGCACCGCGGCGCGCAATTGCTCGTCGCTCGCGTCGGGGCGGCCGTACAGCAGGTTGTCGCGGATCGAACGGTGCAGCAGCGAAGTGTCCTGGGTGACCACGCCGATCTGCCCGCGCAGGCTTTCCTGGGTCACCGCGGCGATGTCCTGCCCGTCGATCAGGATGCGCCCGCCTTCCAGGTCGTACAGGCGCAGCAGCACGTTGACCAGGGTCGACTTGCCCGCGCCCGAGGGCCCGACCAGGCCGATCTTCTCGCCGGCCCCGACGACCAGGTCCAGCCCCGCGATCACGCCGCTCCCGCCTTCATGGAGCATGCGGCCGTAATGGAAATGGATGTCCTCGAAGCGCACTTCGCCGCGCGTCACCCGCAACGGTTGCGCCCCGGCGCGATCCTGCACAGCACGCGGTTTCGCCACCGTCTCCATGCCGTCCTGCACGGTGCCGATGTCCTCGAAGATGCCGTTGACCACCCACATGATCCAGCCGGACATGTTGTTGATGCGAATCACCAGTCCCGTCGACAGGGCGACCGCACCCAGAGTGATCGCGCCGCGGCTCCACAGCCACAACGCCAATCCGCAGGTCGAAGCGATCAGCACGCCGTTCAATGCGGTGATGCTGAAATCCATCGCCGTGGTCAGCCGGGTCATATCGCGCACCTTCGCCGCGTTGTCGGCGACGGCTTCGGCCACGTAGGCGTCTTCGCGCCCGTCGTGCGGGAACAGCTTCAGCGTGGCGATGTTGGTGTAGCCATCCACCACCCGCCCCATGAACCGCGAGCGCGCCTGCGAGGCCAGCCACGAACGCTGCTTGGTTCGCGGCACGAAGAACGCCAGCAATGCCACGTAACCGACCAGCCACAGCGCCAGCGGCAACATCAGCCACGGGTCGGCCTCGGCGAACAGCACCAGCGCCGAGCCGGTGTAGATCAGCACGTGCCAGATCGCGTCGACCACCTGCACCGCCGACTGGCGCAGCGCGGCGCCGGTCTGCATGATCCGGTTGGCGATGCGCCCCGCGTAGTCGTTCTGGAAGAAGGCCAGGCTCTGCCGCACCACGTAATGGTGCTGTTGCCAGCGGATCCGCGCGGTGAGGCCCGGCACCAGCGATTGGTTCACCAGCAGGTCGTGCAGGACGAACAGCAGCGGCCGCGCGACCAGCGCGACGAAGGCCATCCACGCCAGTTCGCGCCCGTGCCGGCGGAAGAAATCCGCCGGTGGCGTGCTCCCGGCCAGGTCGATCAGCCGGCCGAGGAATTCGAACAACGCCACCTCTACCAGCGCGGCGAAGAAGCCCAGCACGCACGCCGCCAGCAGGATACCGCGCACCTGGCGCAGGTAATGCCAGTAGAAGCGCCATACGCCGCGCGGCGGCATGTCCTCGCCGGGTTTGGCGAAGATGTCGACCAGCGATTCGAACCAGCGCACGATCACGGCGGCGCCAGCTCCGTGGCGGAAACGATCACGCCGTCGGCGTCCGCGTACAGCCAGTGGCCCGGCACGAAATCGACGCCGGCGAAATTCACCGGCACGCCGGCCTCGCCCAGGCCGCGCTTCTCGGTCTTCATCGGCGTCGCGGCCAGCGCCTTCACCCCCAGCCGCAGGGCGGCCAGCGCTTCCACGTCGCGCACGCCGCCGTTGATCAGCAGGCCGCTCCAGCCGTTGCTCACCGCCAGTTCGGCCAGCATGTCGCCGAGCAGGGACTTGCGCACCGATGCGCCGCCATCGACCACCAGCACCTTGCCGCGACCGTCGATACCGACCTGCTCGCGCACGCGCGAGTTGTCCTCGAAACAGCGGATGGTGACGATGCTTCCGCCGAATTTCCGGCTGCCGCCGAAATCGCGGAACAGCGGCTCCGCCACCTGCACGCCGGGATGGAGATCGCACAGGTCGGGTGTGGTCCAGCTCATCGCGGGGTTCGTCGCGGGGGAATGCGCCGACTTTACAGGAAGCGCGTTTACAGGGCCCGGCTGATGGTGAAGCTGCCGAATACCGGCGGTTCCTTCTGCGTCTCGAACTCACGCGTGCCCTGGTAGCGCGCCAGCGCGAATTTCCAGCTTCCCTTCATCAACGCGAAACCGAAGCCGACGTAGGCGACGAACGGCTCCTTGTCGACGCGATGGCTGTCGCGCCAGGTATTGCCGTCGAGGGTGATGTCGCGCAGCACCCAGCGCGCGTCGGCGGTCAGGAAACCATGCCAGCGCCACGCGCCGCCGCGGCGGGTCTGGCTGCGCGG
>DASRYD010000168.1:0-3779 GCA_035653955.1 Pseudoxanthomonas sp. | reverse complement strand
GCCGAACACCAGCACCGGCACGTACAGCGGCAGCGCCAGCAAGGCCACAAGGATACCAGAGCGGCGCATCCCGACCGTCAGCGCGGCGACCACCGCGCCGAGCAGGCTCAGCAGCGGCGTGCCCAGCGCCAGCGAGACCATCAGCACCGGCAATTGCGCATGCGGCAGGCGCAGCAGTTCGGCCAGCAGCGGCGTGGCGACGAGCAGCGGCAACGCAGTGGTCAGCCAATGGCTGAAGACCCGCACGAGGACCAGCCAGGCCAGCGGCACCGGCGCCAGCAGCCATTGCTCCAGCGAACCGTCTTCGGCATCGCCGCGGAACAGCGTGTCCAGCGCCAGCAATCCGGCCAGCAGCACCGCCAGCCACAGTACGCCGGCGGCGACCTTCGACAGGGTCTGCGGCTCGCTGCCCAGGGCCAGCGCGAACAGCACCACCACCAGCAAGGCGAACAAGGCCGGTTGGAAGGCATCGCCGCGCCGCCGCCACAACAGGCGCAGATCGCGGCCGAGCAGGGCGCGGGCGGAGCTAAGCGGGGAAGGGGAAGTCATGCGTGGGCTCCGGCTCTTGCTTCTCCCTTCTCCCACCGGGAGAAGGTGGCGCGCAGCGCCGGATGAGGGCGTGAGAATGATGCGCCGAGGAACGCTCCCAAGCGCCTGCAAGCTCCCGCCCTCATTCGCCTTCGGCACCTTCTCCCGGTGGGAGAAGGGAGAAGCAAGAGCGCTTTCATGTCTGCGCCCCCAACTCCAGCAGCCGCGTGCGCACCGGCGGCGCGGCATAGGCGCCGTGGGTAGTGACCAGCGCCGCGCCACCGTCGCGCAGATGCGCCGAGATCATCCGGTTGACCAGGTTGATCCCTTCCAGGTCGAGGTTCGCGTAGGGCTCGTCGAGCAACCACAGCGGCGCCGGCGACAGCCACATCCGCGCCAGCGACAGACGCTTCTTCTGTCCCGCCGACAGCTGTCGCGCCAACGCGTCCTCGTAACCGGCCAGACCCACGATGGCCATCGCCGCATCGGGCAATTGCCTGGGCCGGCGACCGTGCAGGCCGCAGAGGAAGCGCAGGTTCTCCAGCGCGGTCAGGTCGGCCTTCAATGCCGGCAGATGGCCGAGGTAGGCCATGGCGTGCGCCCGCCCGCTGGCATCGGCGCGACGGCCGTCGATTTCCAGAGTGCCGGCATCGGCGCGCAGCAATCCGGCCAGCACGCGCAGCAGGGTGGTCTTGCCCACGCCGTTGCCGCCTTGCACCAGCAGCGCCTCGCCGCCATCGACGGCGAAGTCCAGCGGCCCGAACACCGGGTCGTCGTTGCGGGTGAAGGTCAGTCCGCGGACGGCCAGCAGCGGAGCGCGGAGGGGCGAATCGGTCATCGGCCGCATTGTATCGGCAGTCCGCCTGCCGGAACGCTGTCTTCCCGCCGCCGTATCGGCCTCCGCCATCGCCTTTGCGTACACTTCGGGCTCCCCGCCACGCTGGAAACCCGGATGTCCCCACAGACCAAGCTGCCCAAGGTAGGCACCACCATCTTCACCGTGATGTCGCAGCTGGCGGCCGAACACGGCGCGGTCAACCTGGGCCAGGGCTTTCCCGATTTCTCGGTGCCGCAGCGCCTGGTCGACGAGCTGGACGCGGCGATGCGCGCCGGCCACAACCAGTACGCGCCGATGACCGGCGTGCCGGCGTTGCGCCAGGCCATCGCCGAAAAGGCCAAGCGCTGCTACGGCGCCGACGTCGATGCGGATACCGAAATCACCGTGACCAGCGGTGCCACCGAGGCGATCTTCAACGCCATCCATGCGGTGGTGCGTCCGGGCGAGGAAGTGATCGTGCTCGATCCGGCCTACGACTGCTACGAGCCGGCGATCGACCTGGCCGGCGCGCGCGCGGTGCACGTGCCGCTGGACCCGCAGAGTTTCGCGCCCGACTGGGCCAAGGTGCGGGCGGCGATCACGCCGAAGACCCGGCTGGTGATGATCAACAGCCCGCACAACCCGTCCGGGGCGATGTTCGGCGAAGACGACATGCGCACGCTGGCCGGCCTGCTGCGCGGCACCGACATCTTCCTGGTTTCCGACGAGGTGTACGAGCACATCGTGTTCGACGGGCGCCGCCACGAATCGGCGCTGTACTACCCCGAACTGCGCGAACGCGCCTTCGTCGTGTCCAGCTTCGGCAAGACCTACCACTGCACCGGCTGGAAGATCGGCTACGCCATCGCGCCGCCGGCGCTCAGCGCGGAATTCCGCAAGGTGCACCAGTACAACGTGTTCTGCACCTTCGCGCCCGCCCAGCACGCTTTCGCCGCGATGATCCGCGCCGAGCCCGAACACTACGAACAGCTGGGCGCGTTCTACCAGGCCAAGCGCGACCGCTTCCGCGCGCAGTTGCTGGAAACCAAGCTGAAGCCGTTGCCGGTGCCGGGCGGATATTTCCAGCTGGTCGACTATTCGGCGGTCAGCGACCTGCCGGACGCCGAATTCGCGAAGTGGCTGACCGTGGAGAAGGGCGTCGCCGCGATTCCGCTGTCGCCGTTCTACGAAAGCCCGCCCGCCGGCCAGCGTCTGGCGCGGCTGTGCTTCGCCAAGAACGAAGCGACGCTGGATGCGGCGATCGAGCGGTTGAAAAAGCTTTGATGCCATCGCCTTGAGCGTGGCGAGGGATTCGTTTTACCGCGAAACAACAGATCCCTCGCTACGCTCGGGATGACAACGGAGAGAACGATGCAAGACCTGAGAGTCTCGTTGGTCCAGGGCGAAACCCGCTGGCACGACCCGGCCGGCAACCGCGAGTATTACGGCGAGCTGATCGCGCCGCTGGCCGGCGCCACCGACCTGGTGGTGCTGCCGGAAACCTTCACCAGCGGCTTCAGCAACGACGCCGTCGGCCAGGCCGAAGGCATGGACGGGCGCACCGTGGAGTGGATCCGCGAACAGGCGAAGACGCTGGACGCCGCAGTCACCGGCAGCGTGCAGTTGCGCGTCGGCGAAGGCGTGTTCAATCGGCTGCTGTGGGCGACGCCGGACGGCGAGCTCAGGCATTACGACAAGCGCCACCTGTTCCGCTATGCCGGCGAGCACAAGCGTTATGCGGCCGGCAAGGACCGGCTGGTCGTCGAACTGAAGGGCTGGCGGATCAACCCGCTGGTCTGCTACGACCTGCGTTTCCCGGTGTTCGCGCGCAACCGCTACGGCGTCGAGCGCAAGGACCAGCTCGACTTCGACCTGCAGATCTACGTCGCCAACTGGCCGTCGGCGCGCGCCTATCCGTGGAAGACCCTGCTGCGCGCCCGTGCCATCGAAAACCTGTGCTACGTGGTCGGCGTCAACCGCGTCGGCACCGACGGCAACCACCTGCATTATTCCGGCGACAGCGCGGTGATCGATTTCCTCGGCCACCCGGTCAGCGAATGCGCCGACCAGGAAGTCGTCGTCACCACCACGCTGCAGGCCGCCGAGCTGGCGGCGCACCGCGAACGCTTCCCGGCGATGCTGGATGCGGATGCGTTTTCCATCGAATAGATCGCCGTGGCGGTAGGTCGGGCAGGCATGGCCGATCAGGCTCGTCGCTTGTGGAAATAGACCTGTTCCGCCGCCCAGCGCAGCGGCGCCGAATGCAGCAGCAGGTCGAACGGCCAGTCGGCCTGGAACCGGTCGTAGGCCCAGCGCAACGCGCGTTTGGCGCGGAAGCGCGGCGCAGCGCGTTCCGCGACGGCTTCCGGCGCGGTCGGTGAGGATCTCCACCACATCGCCGGTAGGCTGTCTGCCGCGCAGCAGGTCGGAGATC
>DASRYD010000167.1:0-5293 GCA_035653955.1 Pseudoxanthomonas sp. | reverse complement strand
CTGCCGGCCGAACTGCGCCAGCGCGTCGAAGCCAAAGCCCATGGCCAGGTGCGTCGTCTTTCGGGCATCGCCGTGGCGGCCGGCGTACTGGTCGCCGTACTGGCGGCCTTCGCCCTTCGCGGCACGGACGGCACTCCGGTTCCGGCGACGGACGCAACCCAGGCTTCAGGGCCTCATGCCGTGGAGTCCGGGCGCCATGCCTTCCAATCCACGCCGATCGACGACGCGGTCGAAACCGACGAGGCCGTGCTGCAGCGCCAGCGCGAAGCCGTCAGCAAGTCGCTGATGACCGCACCGGGCGTCATCCGCGGCTTCTGGATCAGCAAGCTGACCCTGGTGGTCGATCGCAGCGGCGAGGACGCGACGGTCTGGCCGCAGGTATGCCGCGAACTGGAACGCTACCCTGCCCTGCGCACCTCGCGCGTGCAGATGAACCCGCGCGCCGGCAGCGCCGACACGGTGCGCTGGCGGCAGTGCAAGACGATGTAGCAGCGGCACTAGCGCGCATTACATGCACATGAATGGCTCAGCTTCAGGATCCAGCCCACTATGCGAGCCAAGAATGTTTAGAAAAAGTTGATTTTCCTTCGAAGGGATCGCGGATGCCGAACCCGCGCCATATGCAATCCGGCGAACTCCATCCATGCATATGAAATTTCCTGCCGAACCGCAGGGCATAACGTCACACTCCGACCGGAATACTCGCTCCTTCGTTAGCAAAGTGCGCGATACGCTCATCAGCTGTTGTAGCTTGGACACATCGAGCGCTTGCTCATGGTGCCGATGAAACACGCCATCGATGAAATGCCCAGCCCTTAAGCCGCCAAAGTAGGAGGCCTTGCCCTGCGGGCCGGCTACTATCAGAACTGCAGCACTACCCATGCAGCCACTTTCCATAATGACAACGCGCAGTTCGCCAGCTTCACACTGAGTCTTCAGCGTGGGGGCTCGCGCCATTTTCAGCCCCACATCAAAATCACGGAGCATCGCGAGCTGCTGCTCATCCCTCAGCTTTGCATCAAGCTGAGACGATCGCATCCATTGGGAAAGGGCAAATCCTCCGCCCACCAACAACGCAAGCGCAACCATTGCGGCCGCCGTCGTTGCAACGGCATGCACACGGACAACAGGCGCTTTAGGCGCCATTGACCTACCAATGCACCCCGCGCATTAGCGCGGCGAACGCGATCTGCTCCTGGCTCGGCGCGCTTTCCTTGAGCGCCTTGCGGTCGCCCTTGGCCGCCGCCGAATCGGGGAACAGGTCGAACGCGGTGCTCATCACCACCTCGTAGGCCTTCGGCGCGACCGCATTGATCAGCGCGGCGAAGATGCCCAGACGCGTGGCGATGCGGCTGGGCTTCTCGATGATGCCCTTCACCACCATGTCCGCCGCTTCTTCCGGAGTCAGCGTGGGCACGCTGTCGTACATCTTGGTCGGCGCGATCATCGGCGTCTTCACCAGCGGCATGTTGATGGTGGTGAAGGAAATGCCGCGGCTGGACAGTTCGCCCTGCGCGCAGCGGCTGAACGCGTCCAGCGCCGCCTTCGACGCCACGTAGGCGGAGAAGCGCGGCGAATTGGCCAGCACGCCGATCGAACTGATGTTGATGATGTGGCCCTTGCGCCGGTGGGTCATCGTCGGCAGGAAGCCCATGATCAGGCGCAGGCTGCCGAAGTAGTTCAGCTGCATGGTGCGCTCGAAGTCGTGGAAGCGGTCGTAGCTCAGTTCGATCGAGCGGCGGATCGAACGGCCGGCGTTGTTGATCAGCACGTCGACATGGCCGTGCTCCTTCAGCACGGTTTCCACCAGCTTGTCGCAGCCGGCCATGTCGGCCAGGTCGGCGGTGTAGGCGAAGACCTTGCCGCCCTTGGCCTTCATTTCGTCGCGGGCCTTGAACAGTTCTTCCTCGCCGCGCGCGACGATGACGGTGATCGCGCCGGCTTCCGCCACGCGCTGCGCGGTGGACAGGCCGATGCCCGACGAGCCGCCGGTGATCACCACGACCTTGTTGCGCACCTTGCCTTTCAGGCTGCGATCGACGAACAGGTCAGGGTCGAGGTGGCGTTCCCAGTAGTCCCACAGCCGCCACGCGTAGTCCTCCAGGCGCGGCACCGCGATGCCGCTGCCCTTCAGCGCGCGCTCGGTCTCGCGGCTGTCGAAGCGCGTCGGATAGGTGATGAACTTCAGCACTTCCTTCGGGATCTTGAAGTCGCGCAGCAGCATGCCGACGAAGCGCCTCACCGGCGGCAGGTTGCCGACCGCGGCGCGGATGCCGCCGGGCAGGAAGGCGAACATGCGCGCGTCGATGCGCATGGTCATCTCCGGCGCGTGGCCGGCGCGGCAGAAGGTGTTCAGCACCTCGCCCACGCGCATCGGTTCGGGGTCGGTCAGGTGGAAGGTGTGGCCGTCCAGCTTCGGCTTGTGCGCGATGTGGTCCATCGCGTCGGCGACGAAATCGACCGGCACGATGTTGATCCGGCCGCCCTCGATGCCCAGCACCGGCATCCACTGCGGCAGCACCTCGCGCAGCTTCTTGATCAGGGTGAAGAAGTAGTACGGACCGTCGATCTTGTCGATCATGCCGGTCTTCGAATGGCCGACCACCATGCCGGGGCGGTAGATGCGCCACTTGATGCGTTTCTCGCCGCGCACCAGGCCTTCGGAATCGTGCTTGGTGCGCAGGTACGGGTCGTCCAGGCCCTCGGCTTCCTCGAACATGTCCTCGCGGAACACGCCCGGATACAGGCCGGCGACCGCGATGGAACTGGTGTGGTGGAACGTGCCCGCCTTGATCGCCGCGGCCAGGTCCAGCGCATGTTGGGTGCCGTCGATGTTCGCGGCGCGCTGGCTCTCCGCGTCGGCGGTGAGGTCGTAGATCGCGGCCAGGTGGAAGAAATGCTTCACCGTGCCCGACAGTTTGCGTACCTGCGCCGCGGTCAGTCCGCACTTGGGCTGGGTCATGTCGCCTGCCACCGCGACCACGCGCTTCGGATCCCAGCCTTCGCGCTTGGCCAGCGCGTCGAATTTCTTCTGCGAATCCTTGCGCACCAGTACGTGGATGGTGCCGTCGCGCTTGAGCAGGTTGCCGATCAGGTAGCGGCCGATGAAGCCCGTGGCGCCGGTGACGAAATAGCTCATGTTCCCATCCCGATGTCTGGTGGGCGCGGCCCCTCCGACCGGCCCCGCGGCCAACATGCCAGAGAAGCCCGGATGAAACAATCCGCCAGCGTATTGACCGGTTCCGGCCTGCATGGTGTGATGCGCACGATCACTGGGAGGGATCATCCATGGCCGATCTGCAAGCCGCTTTCGAAAAAGCATCCAAGGACATCCAGGGCTTGTCCGAGCGCCCCGACAACGACACCCTGCTGCGCCTCTACGCGCTGTACAAGCAGGGTTCGGAAGGCGATGTCAGCGGCGACAAGCCGGGCTTCTTCGATTTCGTCGGCACCGCCAAGTACGAGGCCTGGGCCAAGCTGAAGGGCACCAAGGCCGAAGACGCGCAGAAGAAGTACGTCGACCTGGTGAAGAAGCTGACCGCCTGACCCCGCCGCGAACCGCACGCATGGCCCGCGATACCCGCCAGCGCATCCTCGACGCCTCGCTGGCGATGTTCAACGCGCAGGGCGAGCCGCACGTCACCACCAACCACATCGCCGACGAGCTGGAGATCAGCCCCGGCAACCTGTACTACCACTTCCGCAACAAGGACGACATCATCGAGCAGTTGTTCGTGCGCTACGAAGAGCGCATGGACACCGCGCTGACGCCGCCCAGCGGGCGCCTGCCGGGGCTCGAGGACATCTGGCTGCAATTGCACCTGGTGTTCGAGTGCATTTGGGATTACCGCTTCCTGTACCGAGACCTGGTCGAGATCCTCAGCCGCAACCGCCGCCTGCGCCTGCGCTTCGCCCGTATCCTGAAGCGCGCCGACGACAGCGCGCTGGAGGTGATGCGCGGAATGGGACAGGCCGGGGTGATGCGCGCCAGCGCCGCCGAACTGGCCGGCACGGCGACGAATGTCCTGGTCATCGCCACCTTCTGGCTGAACTATGCCGCCGCCCGCGGCGACAAGGACGAGCAGGTGGCGATCCGCCACGGCATCGTCCAGGTGATGCTGCTGCTGGCGCCGTTCCTGCGCGAGGGCGAGCGCGTGCACCTGAACACGCTGGTCCAGGCCTATCTGGAATAGGCCGGCGACCGACGTGAACGGCGGGTATTAACGCTTTTTGCACGCTTCCCGGCGGGGGCGTAGAATGCCGGGCTTTCCGGCCGTCCGGTCGGACCCAGCCCACAGGTCCAAATGTCGAAAGACGACTCCATCGAGTTCGAAGGCACCGTCACCGAGACGCTGCCCAACACCATGTTCCGGGTCAAACTGGAAAATGGCCACGAAATCATCGCCCACATCTCCGGGCGCATGCGCAAGAACTACATCCGCATCCTTACCGGCGACAAGGTCAAGGTCGAAATGACCCCGTACGACCTGAGCAAGGGCCGCATCACCTACCGCATGAAGTAGGAGCGGGGCCCTGCCCGCGATGCCTTGCGGGAGCGGCCATGGCCGCAGCGGCTTCCTCGGGAAAAGCATCGCGGCCATGACCGCTCCCACAAAAGCCGCCCCTACGGCGCGATTCGCCGTTCGCTGTCGGGATCGAAGAAGTGCATGCGCTCCGGCGCATAGTCCAGGCCGACTCGCTGGCCCGGCTCCGGCAGTCCGCGCGGCGGCAACCGGATCACCAGCTCGCAGCCTCCGCATCCCAGGTTGAGGAAGGCCTCGTTGCCCACCGGTTCCACCGCTTCGACGACGGCCGGCAGCTTCGCCGTTGCGTCCGGCGCCAGTTGCATGTCTTCGGGGCGCAGGCCGACGACCAGCGTCTTGCCCACGTAGGCCCGCAGCGCTTCGGCAGTGGCCGGGTCCGGCTGCAGATGCAGTTCCGCCCCGTCGGCGATGCGCAGGACCAGGCCATCGCCGCCCAGTTCGCCACGTAGCAGGTTCATCTTCGGGCTGCCGAGGAAGCTGGCGACGAACAGGTTGGCCGGCTTCTCGTACAACGCCATCGGCGTATCGATCTGCTGCACCTCGCCGTCCTTCAGCACCACGATGCGCTGGCCCAGGGTCATCGCCTCGACCTGGTCATGGGTCACGTAGATCATGGTCGTGCCCAGCTTGCGGTGCAGGCGGGCGATTTCCACGCGCATGCTGCCGCGCAGCTTGGCGTCGAGGTTCGACAGCGGCTCGTCGAGCAGGAACACCTGCGGCTGCCGCACCAGCGCGCGGCCCAGCGCGAC